>JARFQK010000405.1 GCA_029287815.1 Gammaproteobacteria bacterium | reverse complement strand
GCGGTCAAGGCGACGCTGGGGCCACGAGGACGCAATGTCGTGATGCAAAGATCGTTTGGCGGTCCCGCGATTACAAAGGATGGTGTCTCGGTGGCAAAAGAGGTTGAGCTCGAGAATCCGTTCGAAAACATGGGTGCACAGATGGTAAAAGAGGTGTCCACCAAGACCTCTGAGATCGCTGGTGACGGGACGACTACAGCCGCCGTGCTCGCCCAGTCCATTTTTCAGGAGGGACTGAAGTCGGTGACGGCGGGGATGAATCCGATGGATATCAAACGCGGCATCGATAAGGCCGTCGAGGCAACGATAGAGGAGCTGAAACATCTCACCATCGCGTGTGAAGACAGTCAGGCAATCGCCCAAGTGGGGACAGTCTCGGCTAATGGGGACGAGGAGATCGGCGCCTTGATCGCTTCGGCTATGGAGAAGGTGGGCAAGGAAGGCGTTATCACCGTGGAGGAAGGCTCCGGGATGGCGAACGAATTGGATGTCGTCGAGGGTATGCAGTTCGATCGTGGCTATCTGTCACCCTATTTCATCAATAAACCCGAAGATATGGCGACGGAACTGGAGGACGCGTTTATCCTGTTATATGACAAGAAGCTCTCCAATATCAGGGACATGTTGCCCTTATTGGAAGCCGTTGCCAAGGCAGGGAAACCCTTGCTGATCATTGCCGAGGACGTGGAGGGTGAGGCGTTGGCAACGCTGGTGATCAACGCGGTGCGCGGTATTATCAAGGTGGCTGCTGTCAAGGCGCCCGGGTTCGGGGATCGGCGCAAGGCGATGCTGCAGGATATTGCTGTTCTGACGGGTGGCGAGGTGATTTCTGAAGAGACCGGCCTGACGCTGGAAAAGACCAGCCTGGATGAGCTGGGTTCGGTCAGGAAGATTATCGTCGCCAAGGACAATACCACACTGATCGGCGGCAACGGTAAGCCTGATGAGATCAAGGGGCGCGTTCAGCAGATGCGTCGGCAGATCGATGATGCGACCTCCGACTACGACAAGGAGAAGCTGCAGGAACGCCTTGCCAAGCTGTCCGGCGGCGTGGCGGAACTCAAGGTGGGCGCTGCCACGGAAACGGCGATGAAGGAGAAGAAGGACCGTGTCGAGGACGCCATGCATGCGACGCGGGCGGCCGTTGAGGAAGGCGTGGTGCCTGGTGGGGGCGTGGCGCTGGTGCGCATGACGCAGGCTGTGCAGGCGCAGGGTTTGAAAGGCGATAATCCTGACCAGGAAATGGGTGTCAAGATTGTACTTCGGGCGATGGAACAACCGCTTAGGGAAATCATGGTGAATGCGGGGCTGGAGCCGTCGGTGGTTCTGAATAAGGTAAAAGAGCATGAGGGAAACTATGGATACAATGCCCAGACCGCCGAATATGGCGACATGATCGAAATGGGAATACTGGACCCGACCAAGGTCGTACGGGTGGCCTTGCAGAATGCGGCCTCCATCGCGGGGCTGATGATCACAACGGAGGCTATGGTCGCCGAGTTACCCAAAAAGGAAGCATACGTATCGCCCGGTATGGGAGAAATGGGGGGCTACTGATAAGTAACTGGCAGGCGTAAGATTTAGCGCCTGCCATGGTCGTCCCCGGGGGTGTAGACAGCGTTAAGACCAGGGCGAAAGTTAGAGATGGTGTGCTGGAGCCGATGCTGCCCACGGGTGTTATATGACAGAGATCGTAATCTGGCTAGGCATTACACTCTGCTTGACACAGTCTGCAATGTTTTCAGGCCTCAATCTTGCGGTATTCAGTCTCAACCGTCTGAATCTGGAGGTGGAGGTGGCGGGCGGCAACCTGGCCGCGCAAAAGGTGTTGGATCTACGTCGTGATTCGAACTTCGTATTGACCACTATCCTGTGGGGAAATGTCGGTATCAATGTACTCTTAACATTGCTATCCGACTCCGTTCTAGCGGGCGTTGTGGCATTCGCGTTTTCTACCATTTTGATCACTATCTGCGGTGAGATCGCGCCACAGGCGTATTTCTCCCGCAATGCCCTGAAGATGGCAACCTTGCTTGCGCCTGTTTTGCGGTTTTACCAGATTTTACTCTTTCCCGTGGCCAAGCCATCGGCCCTTGTTCTGGATGCCTGGCTCGGTAGAGAGGTGATTACATACTTTCGCGAACAGGATTTGAAAGAGATCCTCCGCCGCCATATGCTCTCCGAGGAGACAGAGGTGGATCGAATCGAAGCTATCGGCGCCATGAACTTCCTTACCATCGACGATCTTCCTATTGAGCAGGAAGGCGTCCCCCTGGATCCCGAGAGTATTATTTGCCTGCCAACAAAGCGAGGAATTCCGCTGTTCCCGGATTTCGGGGATAGCACAAGCGATCATTTTCTTCGACAGGTGGAAGCTTCCGGCAAGCCATGGGTTGTCATTGCCGATGAGCAAAACATGCCTCGTCTGGTGTTGGACGCAGACGGATTTATCCGTCATGCGCTGTTTCGCCGTCAGCATACTAACCCCTACACTTTCTGTCATCGTCCTGTTGTCGTTCGCGACAGAAACGAACGCCTGGGCGACGTGATCATGAGTTTACGCTTTGACCCGCACTCAAAAGAGGATAACGTCATCACCTATGACGTCATTTTAATCTGGGATGATAATCCCCGTGTGGTCACCGGTACCGATTTGCTTGGACGTTTGATGCGCGGTATCGTAGAGCACGCTCCGCAAAACCATGGGAAGTTCGCTGGTGCACCCAGCCCATGAACGCTCTCAATTGGCAAAAGAGGTTGCTGAGGGCGCGATGTGATGTCTGAACTGGGCGCTCTTTTAAATGCCTTTGGCGATACCCTCGCCTTCGATACTGCGCGTCTGCTCGAACCTGAAATAGTCGCCCGACTCGTGTTACAGTGTTTTTTACTGGCCGGTTCGGCATTCTTTTCCAGTTCTGAAACGGCGCTTTTTTCACTATCGCAGCTCGATTTACAGAAACTGCGCCGCGAGCGCGATCCCCGCACGAATGCACTCTACCGTTTGTTGGAACAACCACGACGCCTGATCATCTCCATACTCTGCGGCAATGAGTTGATTAATGTGGCGTCTGCCGCCAACATGGCAGCAATACTGGTATTGCTTTATGGTTCCGCGAAGGCTGAATGGATTAATATTGCCTTGATGGTACCTCTGTTGCTGCTCTTTGGCGAGGTCACACCAAAGACGATCGCAGTGTCTAATCCCGTACGCTACAGTTCGCGTGTGGTCGCCGCTCCCCTCACGATTTGGGTACGCCTCGTCGCCCCGCTACGTATCGCCGTTCGCTTCGTCGCCGATCGTGTCGCGACACTGATTGTCGGCCAAGAAAAGGCGCCGGAAAACCTGTTGCACATCGATGAATTCAAAACGCTGGTGACTGAGGCCGAAGAGGAGGGTGGTATTACCCCCACTGAGCGGACCCTCGTCTACAATCTTTTGGCCGCTGGTACCACGGAAATCGTAGAGATCATGACCCCTCGCACCCAGACTCTGTTTATCGATGCTGACCTGCCAATGACGGAAATCGTTGAGCGGGTGCATCAGTATCGGCACAATCGGCTACCGGTATACCGCGGCCATCGCGATAACATAGTCGGGTTTCTGCATGCGGAGGATCTCGTTTCATATGTTGTGGGGCAAAAAGATATCTCAGCGCTGAAACTGGAGGATTTTCTGCACTCGCCAGTCGGAGCGCCACCGACAAAAAAGGTCGATGAGATGTTCCAGTTCTTTCAGAACAACGGCACTCAGGCAGCCGTTGTGATTAATGAATTCGGCGGCGTCGACGGATTGATCACCATGAAGGCGGTGTTACGTTTTATCTTTGGCCACCTACTGGGGCCGGTGGCAGGACAGCATCTCTACGAAGAGCAGGACGAAAACCGGTATGTCGTGCCGGGAGACATGAAGCTTTCCGACTTCAATAATCTGACCCACTTCAGTATCGAAGACCCGCGCATGACTACCGTGGGCGGTGTGCTGTATCGACATCTTGATCGACTAGCCGGAGTCGGCGATAGTGTGCAAATCGAGGGTATTATGATGACCGTGCTCGCGTTGGATGGGCATCGAATAGCGCAGGTGGCTGTGGAGCGCGGAGGCACGCCCGTGGAAGTACCTGAGCCGGAGGCAAGCGCGTGATGGACGTCACCATGAATCTCGTGGCCATGCTGGTGCTGCTCTTGCTGCAGGGGTTCTTCTCGGGCTCCGAGATCGCGCTGGTGAATGCCGACAAACTGAAATTGCGGCACCGTGCCAGGCAGGGGCATGCGGGGGCGAGGCTGGTCATCAAGCAGTTTGAACGGCCGGAGCGTTTATTGGCAACGACTCTGGTAGGCACCAACGTTTCCACTGTGACCCTGGTCACCCTGGGTACGATTATGATGATCCGTCACTTCGGTGATGGTGGAGACGTGCTCGCGTTTCTGTTGATCACACCACTGATGCTCGTCTTCGGCGAGGTGGTGCCGAAAAGCGTCTATCAGCAAAAGGCCGACTTCCTTGCCCCCATTATTATCTATCCGCTGCGGGTTTTCTCGTGGCTGTTCTTTCCCCTCATTGTGTTATTTGCATGGTTCGCTCGAATCGCGGTACGCCTGGTGTCCGGGAAGCACGTGGGTAAAAACGTCTTCGTGGCACGCGAGAAGATCTGCACCTTGCTGGAATCGGTCGAGCAGGCGCCGAGTTCCGATATTCTTGATCGCCAGCGTATTAAACACGCCATCCGCTTCAGTAATGTGACCGCCGGCGAGGCCATGATCCCGTTGAGCGACGCGGTGACTATCAACAAAGAGAGCGGTTTCATGCATGCGGTCGAGGTGGTACGCCGCGGCGGTTACAACCGTCTCCCGGTCTATGATACCGACGCCAGCCGGATCACCGGTGTCCTGCTGCTCACCACCTGGGACTTGCTGGACCCTGATCTGGCACAGCGCTCGTTGGAAGATTTCCTGCGTCCGGCGCATTTTGTGGCGCCGTCGCAACGGATAGAGCAACTGTTGCCGATATTACAGTCACGCGGCGACCATATGGCCATTGTGGTCGATGAATTTGGTTCTGCCATCGGATTGATCAGTGCGGAAGATATACTCGAACAGGTGGTCGGCGAAATCGAGGATGTGGATTTCCGGCTGCAGAGTCACCATCAACACACGCTTGAAGAGCTGGAAAATGGTGTCTATCTTGTGAATGCCCATCTATCCATCGCGGACCTCAATGAGCAGCTGAATCTGCAGATCCCGGCGAGAGAATTTCATACCGTGGGTGGATTGCTTGTCAGCCGGTTGCAGCGTATCCCTGTGCTGGAGGACTATATTATCGAATCAGGTTTTCGTTTTAGCGCTGTCCAGTGCGATGAAAGGATGGTAAAAAAGGTTAAGGTCGAGCCTGCAAACCGATAAAATCCGACATTGGGCAGATGGTTTTCTGTAATTGGCCTAACCCGAGTCAGTGTGCGAAGTGGTGGCTGCGCGAAATCCTGGCGCACTAGCCGGTATCATTCTGACGCTCGTTTCTCAATGCTTCCAACATCTGTTTCTCTCGCTGAAACGCGAAAACCGAGCCCAGGCGCAAAGCACCAAGTACAAACAACACTGTGCTTATCGCAACCATCTCTTCAACAGAGACCTTATTTTCAAACATCTTGATCATCAGTTCACGGAGTACGAACACGATTCCTGCGTCGATGATGAAGGTCAGGCGCAGTCGGTGGAGGTCAAAGTAGTCGATAAGCGAGCGAGAAAGCTCTACGAGGATAAACAACGTCAACACATCCGAGATTATTGGAAGATAGCTGCCGGAAACTCTTTTAAGAACCAAAAGATCGCTGACTTCGAGAAACAGACGCAATACGCCAATCGCGATGCCAAACAGAATAAACACAAGGATCACCGCAAAGACGACATCAGTACTGCGATTGAAAACATCTATAAACCGTTGCTTAATACGCTTGTCCGGCATAATAACGTCCCCCTGTAATTGTGTATCGCCAGGAGCCTGTCGGACTTAGGTGTTCGTAGCGAGGCGAGTGGGAGAGCGAGAGCAATTCGTCACGATTTCAAGGCGCATAGTGGGGACTACGTAACGAGAAATCGGGGCGAATTGGGCCGCTCTCCCGCCGCCGCAGTAGAATCAGCCTAAGTCCGACAGGCGCCTAGCCACTGAGGACTGGGAAAAGCTCGAGCAGTCCGTTGGCCATGATCTCAACCGCAATCGCGGTCAGCACCAGTCCGAACAGGCGATTGATGATGTTTAGACCGATCGGTCCCAGGCGTGCTCCGATTGGCTCGGCCAGACGCAGTATAAACCAGAGTGCGATGCATAGGACGAGTATGACAGCAAGTACAATTGCCACGTGATAAAGACCGCTACCACGGTGCATCTCGATGACGACTGTACTGAGAGCTCCCGGACCAGCCAGTAGCGGAATCGCGACTGGAACGACTGCTATCGCATCTTTGCCCTCTGCTTCAATGGTTTCAGTAGCCGTGGCACGAACCTGGTCCTGTTCACCCCGCAACATGGCCAGGGCCATGATCAAGAGCACGATGCCACCACCGACGCGAAACGACGCCAGGCTGGTACCCATTGCGTGTAGCAGCGACTCGCCAGCGAGTGCCGCCAGAACCAGCACGGCCGCGACCGCCGAGGCCGCAACGAATGCGGCCTGCGAACGAGCTGTCCGGCTGTAACCCTGCGTGAGGGTGAGAAATATCGGTAGCGCTGCGAAAGGATCCAGAATTACCAGCAGGGCTGTGAAAAACCGCGTATATTCTGTCCAGTGTTCCACGGGTGGTGACGTCGCTTTGGTTTGAGCTGCGGGTAACGATAGCATTTGGCGTTCTGTACGTCATATGCAAATTAGCGAAACAGGGTGTTGCACCAGTTATGTGCACGCATGAGCCCTGCTACTAATGGCTGGCAGCTAACCGGGGTTTGGCCAGTAGGGCCCTCAGTTCTGTCTCGACCCTCTCATAAGAGAAGTATTGACGGGCGATCTTGTAATTGTGCTCGACTGCCGCCCTGCGGTGTTGGTCATCGGTGAGCATCCGCCGGACCTGGTGGACCACCTCGTCGGTCAGAAATCCATCCATGAGAATTTCCTCAAAGCCACACGGCTCGATGTCGGTCCGATAGATGCCGTAGAGATTGCACAGGATGGGCTTCTTGAAATAGACGGCCTCGAGGAAGGCGTTGCCGAAACCCTCATAGGTGGACGGGTAGGTGACAAAGTCGGCGTCTGAATAGGCGTCCCAGATGGTATAGAGCTTCCGGCCCTCAGGCGTTGTTCCTCGTTCGCCCGAAATCCATGGTTCTGCCAGGATAAACTCGACCCCGAGCAGATCGGCGTACTGGCGCACGCGCTCGGCATAGGCATGACCCTCGTCACCGGAGCTGTGCGTGATGACCAGTTTACAGCGGGGATCGTCGATGCGCCGGATCAGTTCGAGAGAAGTCTCAATGCCTTTGCGCTGGACGATACGGGTGGGCTGAAGTATGAGGTAGTCCCCCTGTGCAAGCCCGATCGACTCACGGAAGCCCTGACTGTACTCATCCGGTGGCGGTGGGGGATGCTCGAAGTCCATGACATTCGGGATCATGCGGCAAGGCTGGCCGGTGCGGCGGCTGAACTCCTTGGCCGCCCGTGAATTGATAGCTACGTGCTGGACCTGCCCCAGAGGCGGTGGAAAGGCAGCGTGTAAGTGATCATCGACGGCATTGACAAAGAAACGCTCACGTTCCCACACGAAGTCGTGATGGTGGGCGATACAGCTTACGCCGCTCTCCATGATGGTCTCCACCACGGCAAGCCCGAGCGGAATGTTCATTGGGATGGTGACACAGTTTTCCGCGATGATGAGGTCGATATCGAACTGCCGCAGTGCTTCCCGAAGTCTCTCCTTGAGCACCCACGCCATCTCATGGATCTGGGTGCCCGTTGCAGGATAGCGTACCTCGCGTCCGAAACACTGGCGGTTGATCTCCTGGATGGCCGGGTGAGCAAAATGGGCCTCGGGTATCACCACCGTGCGATCCGCTGGTCGATCGGAGGCGCCCGCGATATAGAAACACTGATGGCCCATACGGGTCAGCACGTCCGCCCATTTTTCGATTTCCAGGCTTACGCCATCGGTCCCCTGAATGCGTGTCGAAACGAAGGCGATGCGACGCGGCTGATCACTGAAATCTGAAGTCATGACCTGGATCCTCACAAACGGGGTTGGCGATTGACGCAAAAAAGGGAAAAAACATGATCTCCAGCCTTCGGCTTCGTATTTCACCGAAAAGCGGACGCGGGCGCCGTGGGCGTGTTTGGGGTGAGGCGGCGTTACCATTGGGAATATCGCATACTTCCGTGAAATGCGGATTCACAAGCGGCTCAGGGCCGGATCTTGCCGGGCAAAAAACTGTGCTGACCGGACGGCATCCATGCCGGCGCGCGGCGCGGTTCCGTGAGGCATCTCATGAAGAGGCCATTCTTGCTGGGTAATGCCCGTTTCAAGCTGCCAGAGCACCGCGAACGGATGGTTTCCTCACCACCGGTCCCCCCGGAACGCTTTTTCCCCATAGGCTTTAGAGCTATTTCGCCCTTGTGTCTTGAGCCACATTGAGCATATCCGGAAAAAGCAGAATCAGCATTATGATGACACTGACCACAACCACTACCGAGACAGCGACGAACACATTCGCCAGCACGTTCCTGCCACTGTTTTTCTCGGTCAGGGCGAAGGCCAGATTGGGCAGATTCACCAGTCCCATGAAATGGTCATCGCGATAGACCAGCAGGCGGCGGCAACTGTTGCTGCGCATTTTATTGATTGCCTCCTCGCAGGAAGTATCGTGCGCCACGGTGATAAGGCAGCTCGTGGTCGCGACATCTTTCAGCGTCAGCGTGCCGGGCTGTTTCCCAGGTGCGACCACGCGCTTGACCAGGTCACGCTCGGTGAACAGTCCGACCACCTTCCCCTTTCTGGTCACGACAAGCGAGCCGACATTATGATCGGCCATCAACTTAACGGCTTGTTGGACAGTGCCATCTTCATCCAGAGATGCGACGGATTCACGGACAAAATGTTCGATACTGCAGGTCATGGGGCCTCCTGGTCTGTGCCGGGTACCGAGACAACAGCTTCGGTAGTAAACCGGCAAACGCAATATAGTCCATGTGGGTAATGTTGCAAGAGGTTTTGTCAAATTAAATTCAGGTGTCAGCGTTCTTATCTGGGGCGCCGACAACCTCTCATCAGCCGCAACGCCCACCGTTACCTTAACCCCGTGCTTTTACCACCAGCGTCATGGGCACCCCGGTTGGCGGCCTCCATGAGGCCGGGAACGCCACCGCTGACCACAACCAGGTTGCAGCTGTCAGCCTGCTGTTCTTTAGCCGTTATCATTCGTGCCAGTTCCCGGGCCTCCTCGTAGTAATGGGCTTTACCTAGAACCCGACGAGCAGTCTCCACCTTACGAGACAGCGCTAGCTCAGCCGGTTGGGTTGCCGCCTCATTTTCTGCTTTCTGCAAGCGTTTCGCCGCCGTCTTGGCATCGGGTATGCGCGTACTGCCGAATACAACGATGGTGGAATGGATGCCGTAATCCTGTTGCAGCAGTTCAGGCTTGAGTAGTTCAAGCTGCAATCGCACCGGCCGCAGTTCGTCGCGAAGAAGAAAATTCGTCTCAGTGTAGGCGAGTCGGTAAGATTGCGAGAGTGTCTGCGGTGCCTCTGGTGCCAGTTCTGCGGCACCTGCATCGTCCTCCGCCGAAGGAAAAACTTGTTCTGGGATTCCGTTTTCATTCATTTTTAGTCACTATCCACAAGTGTTCAATCTAGGTTATTCATATCCTACTGTACAGCGATCTACGTTGGTGCTACCAATAGCCCTGTTGGCAAAAAAAATCTGAGCGGTGATGGTATCTCCATTATCACTGCGTGGGCCGTTTGAGGAGGACCTAAACGCCGCGATCGAGCCGGTAGAGGATGGCGATCAGCAACAGCGTACCTGCCAGTAACCACAGTGGACCAATCAGCCACAGGGCCAAAGGTATTGCCAGGTAATAGCCGCGCATTCCG
>JARFQK010000322.1 GCA_029287815.1 Gammaproteobacteria bacterium | reverse complement strand
TCGACGTGTGCGGTGTGCGGAAACATGTCCATCACACCAGCCTGGGTCATACGGTAACCAAGTTTATTGACCAACACATTGGCATCACGCGCCAATGTTGCGGGATGACAGGACACGTAGACAATACGTTCGGCCCGCATTGCCCGAATGTGATGCAGGATATTCGCAGCGCCGGAGCGCGGTGGATCGAGTAGTATCTTGTCGTAAGTCTGTTTCACCCACTGCGTATGCATGACCTCATCACCATAAAGATCAGCATAATGAAAATCGACGTTGGCGATCCCGTTGAGAATGGCATTTGCCCTCGCCTTGCGGACCATGACCTGAGAGCCCTCGACAGCGCTAACCCAAGCGCATTGCCCGGCCATCGGTAAACTGAAGTTCCCCAGCCCACTGAATAGATCAAGCACCGTATCGTCTGGCCGCAGCTGCAGCAGATCGATCGCCTGTTTGATCATGTCGCGATTAAGTTGACTGTTGACCTGGGTAAAATCACCCGCTTCAAATTCTATCCTGATGCCATAGTCCGGCAGCGCATAAAACAGCGGCTCGACACTGAGCGGCCACAGTGGTTCTAATGTCTGAGGGGAACCGGCTTGCAACATGATCACCAGGTTCCGTGCTTGAGCCCATGTGGCCAGTTGCTCCCGGTCGCTCGGCGGCATTTCGTCGAGATGACGGAGAACCAATACCGTATGGTTATCACCGACCGCAACCTCGATTTGTGGAATCCGCCTCTTCAGCTCAAGCTGACTGATACAGGCAGACAGATCTTGTATCAAGCTGCCCACCGCGGGGTGCAGAATCTCGCAACGCTGCGTTTCGGTAATGAACGAGGAACCTCTTTCTCTGAAGCCTACCAGCACCTTGCCCTTTTTCGCGACGTAACGAACCCCGAGACGTGCTTTGCTACGATAGCCCCAGACGTCAGCAGTGATCGCTGGCAAGACAGTGTCCGGCACAACCTGTCCGATGCGTTCGAGTTGCCTGAGCAGACTTTGCTGCTTCATCAAGATCTGCGCACGGCTGTCCATATGTTGCAGACTGCAACCGCCGCAGCGGCCATAAGCACTGCACCTGGGCTCGACCCTGTCGCTCGAAGCTTCCAGAATCTCGAGCGCACGACCCTCTGCGACTTTGCTCGTCAGCCTGCTGTACTGGAAACGCACGCGTTCGCCAGCAAGCGCATTGTCAATGAACACAGCACGATCATCCACGAAAGCAATCCCGCGCCCTTCGTCAGACAAGGCTTCAACGGTGACCTCGACCGGTTCCTCAGGTAGACGTTTTCTTCGCCGCCTTTTGCGTGCATGTGATTGGCTCATGATGCTTTCCACCTACTCCAGCTCGAACAGAATAGTTTACCGCAGTGGCGCGGAGGCGCAGAGCAAAGCGATTGTAGGGTGCGCCGTGCGCACCATTCGGTGCGCACGGCGCACCCTACCCCACTCTGTAACTCTGCGTCTCTGCGGTTCAAACAATTGCTGGGCCTACGCAAGATTACTGACTTCTGGCAACGAGACACACAACACGTGCGGCAATGACGTCTTTGTATTCTTGACGATCCGGCTTATGCTTTGATAGTTCGCAAGAGCAATCAGGAAAATATTCCCGTGGATAAATACCGGTCACCTCGATCGCAGACAATGCTGACGATGACGGCTTGCTCTACCTGTTCACTGAGTTGCAGAGCCGCCGCGACCGCACCACCCGATGAGATTCCACAAAAAATACCTTCTTTTGCCGCCAGATCCCGCGAAGTCTGTTCGGCCAACTGCTGGCTCACATCCAGGGTACGATCGACACTCGCCGCATCGAAAATGCCGGGTAGATAAGCCTCCGGCCACCGCCTGATGCCGGGTATGCTCGACCCCTCTTGCGGCTGCACGCCGACAATCTCGACATCAGGGTTCATTTCTTTCAGAAAGCGGGACACCCCCATGATCGTACCCGTCGTACCCATCGAACTGACGAAGTGCGTCACCTGGCCCGCGGTATCACGCCATATTTCAGGCCCGGTGCCGGTGTAATGTGCATCAGGGTTGTCCTGGTTATTGAACTGATCGAGCACCTTGCCCTTACCTTCCTGTTGCATCTGCAATGCGAGATCGCGCGCCCCCTCCATACTTTGTTCACGACTGACAAGAATCAGCTCAGCACCATAGGCTTTCATGGCTGCGCGCCGCTCTTCCGTCATATTGTCCGGCATCACCAGGATCATCCGATATCCGAGCATAGCCGACACCATCGCCAGAGCAATACCGGTGTTGCCACTGGTCGCCTCGATCAGGGTGTCCCCCGGCGCGATATCGCCACGCAACTGCGCCATGTGAATCATATTGTAGGCCGGACGATCCTTCACCGAGCCAGCCGGATTGTTGCCCTCGAGTTTTGCCAAAAGGGTGTTGCTGGTCTGACCACCAAGGCGCTGCAACCGCACCAGTGGTGTATTGCCAATGCAATCAGCGAGTGAGCGATAGGCTGATTCTTTCATAATCAGAGAGTTACCATAGATTAACGGAATTGCACTAGCTGCGGCGTGCCAATCTTGGCAGTATATCCCACAAACCCGCATTTCTCACCAGGCGGCGGAGAATGCTGATGAGGCCTTGCTCTTCGGAGAGAAGCTCGCATGATCAGAAATTTTGTGTGTTTTTCAACCATGCCTATCACGGTTCAGGCTAGGCTTCGCCTGCTCCCGTGATCCTGTCGAAAAATGCGGGCGAAGAAAACTAGACACAACAGGGTTAAGGGATTTCAAGGCAACATGGTCATATTCCGCCGTCCCATCATCATCTTTGTCGTGTGCATGGCAACCGTCGGTTCCACTGTGTCAGCGACCGAAAACACTTTTTCTGACCTGCCAGTGGTGCTGTCAGACAACATGCTGGAACAGCCTCCCTCCAGGTCACCGGTCGCAATATCCAGTATCGATCGGGAGCTGATTCAAGCCTCCGGTGCCAGGACTATACCCGATGCATTGCGGCTCATCCCTGGAATCATTGTTGGGCATTCGGTCAATGACTTCGGCGACAAACCACTACTGGTCGTTGCCTATCATGGGCACAGTGACCAGTACTCACGACAGATGAACGTGCTGATCGATGGTCGCTCGATCTATGACCCGCTGCTTGGCGGCGTGAACTGGTACAATATACCCATCGCGATCGATGATATCGAACGTATAGAAGTCACTCGCGGGCCTAATGCCTCGACCTACGGTTCAAACTCATTCCAGGCTGTGATCAACATCATCACGCGGCATGCCTCTGAGGACCAGGGCCACTTTGCCAAAGTCAATATTGGCAACCATAGTATTTTCGATGCCACCTATCGCTTTGGCGGCAATCGTGATGAGCTTGATTACCGCTTAACGCTCGCGACCGTAAATGATGATGGCCAGGACCGCGCCGACGGCAACGATGCCAACGATGATGTCAATTCCGGTTTATTCGACTATCGCCTCGACTACCAAGCCAACACGCGCAACCATATCACTTATCAGGGCAGCCTGGGCCGAACAATCCAGCAGGCCGAAGCTGGCAAGCGCGAGCCGGTCAGACCCGAGCGTGATATCGAAGACGTCAATGCCCATCAGTATATCCGCTGGGACAGCACCATTGATTCAGAGCAATCCATCGTGCTCAAGTATTTCTTCAATTACCTTGACGAGACCGACGATTTCATTTCCAGAACTATCGATCTGTTTCCACTCGATGCGTTCACATTCCCGGTGATGCAAAGCCACACCAGCCAGCGACACAACCTTGAGCTCACTCACTTTTTGCAGCCTCAGGACGCGATCGAGCTGACCTGGGGTATCAGCGCGCAACACGATAGAATCAAATCAGATTTTTACTTCCGCACAAAGGGTGAGGTCAAACGCAATACATACAGATTGTTCGGCAATGCCATTACCAGGATAAACAGCCGAAACACCATAGATCTAGGCGCGCTCATCGAAAAAAGTGACGGTAACAGCGCGGACATATCACCCCGCATCGCCTATCTGCACCACTTCGATGATCGGCACACTGTTCGCGCCGGAGTATCACGCGCAATACGGACTCCGTTTCTGTTCGAGCAAGATGCGAATGTTGCCTACACCGCATCGACGACCATCAATGACACCCGCCCGGTAGAGCTGTTCGACCAAATCTATTATCCACTGAATGAGCTTGAGACCGAAAAAATAACCACTGTCGAGCTCGGCTATTACGGAAAATTTTTCCAAAAGAGCATGCTGTTCAACACACGCATCTTTCAGGACAAGTTAGAAGATCTGATTGATGCGCCCCAAATCGATGATCCCGGTGGTCTCGATAACGTTGACTCCAAGGCTTTCGTATTCGACAACCTCTACGCCACTACCGTGCGCGGAATTGAAGCGGAGATGGATTACCGCCTCGATCGTTCGCTGCGTGTAGTCGCAAGCGGCGCCATCCTTGATATCACAAGCGACGACCCTGTGCGTGTCGGTAAATCTAGAGAGTACGAGGAATCCGCACCCGACCATGCCTTCTCGCTTCTGACGATGAAAGACTTCAACGAAAAATACTCAGGCAGCATTGGATTTTATTATGTCGGCGATATGGCGTGGATGGACGCAAACCACAATAACACCTGCGAGGGCGGTGGCACGCCCAACGGAGGTTGTGGTTTCAGAAACACTCAGGGTTACAAGAAGCTGGACCTTCGCCTGGTTCGTAACTTCCAGGCTGGTGATGAGCGCGCCAGCGTGGCCATAAACCTGCAGAATGTACTGGAGGAGTATAATGACTATGACAAATTCCCGAGCAGCCTCGCGCCGGCCGTGGAACAGAATCTAGTGGCGTTTATTCAGCTTTATCTCTACATTCATTGAGCGCGATTACTGTCGCACCCTCTACCAGACAGAGACGTAGGAACCATGGATAGGATGAACTCTTCATTAGTCAGCAAACGCTCGGTTATAGCGGTGCTCATACTGCTGTTCGTGCTCGAGCTGGTGGGTTCCCGGCTGGGCTATGCGGATACGAGGCGTTGCGTTGTGATTGTGGCGTCCTCCGATAGTGGCTTTCAGCAAAAAACAGCGCTGAGGACAAAACAGAAAATTGACGCAACGGGAGTCCGCTCAAAGATCATCAGCCCGGATCAGATTGCCATCGTGCCGCCTGACCAGCAAACCTTATATGTTGCAATCGGCGAAGATGCAATCGAAACCCTGGATCTTTTTGACCCCAATGCAATGGTACTGCGCGTAAACAACGCGGAGATCCCAGCCCTGCATTACTCCTCAACACAGGCGGACCTGATTACCAGCCAGCCAACTTGCAAGGACTTACAGCTGATCAAAGCAATGGACGCCAAATGGACAACGATTGGCGTATTGTACAGTCGTAATTCAGCCATCACTGCCGCAGAGCTCGTTGGATGTGCGGTCAGATATGATCTGAACCTACAGCTTTATGCGATCACAGACGAGACGGACTTGCTCAAGAGCCTCCAGACGGCTGTCGAAAACAACCATATATTACTCGCGATAGTCGATCCATTGATCTATAACAGCAGAACCGTAAAGAATGTATTGCTGACTTCGTACCGCCATAGAAAACCGGTGATTGGCTACTCAGAGAGTTTTGTTCAGGCAGGCGCTATCGCTGCGGTATACACATCCCCGGAGATCGCCGGTGACGATGCCGCAGATATCGTTATCGCTTTTTTCGCCAATGACTGGCAGTTTCGCCGAAACAGGTACACGCCCAGCGGCTTCTCGCTTGGCACTAACCGACAGGTAGGCACATCGCTGGATATCAGCTTGCCCGATGATGAGGCTATCATCGAAACGATCAGAAGATTAGAAGCAGAACCATGAAACGATGGGGCATCCGACAACGTGTTCTGATACTGGCAGTGCTCCCAGCATTGCTGACGGCACTGGCGCTGACTATTTATTTTACCTATTCACAGCTGAAATACATATCGGCGACACTTGAGCGTCATGGCCAAACGGTGGTGAGGCAGATCTCGCCAGCCACCGAGTATGCAGTGTTCGCGGGTAATATCAATTCATTGAGGAATATACTTAATCACACTTTACTGAATGACAGGGAGGTCATTCAAGTGACGGTTAGCACCGAAAATGAAGAAGTCCTGCTATCTCTGTCCGAGCCTGCAAAGAAGAAAGAATATCCCGATTATCTCTATATTTTGCTTTCCGAGAAGGACGTACTGCATTTCCGCCAGCCGATCATCACTGAGCAGCTGGAAATCGATGACTTTGGCGAACCATCGACTTTACGGGCCAGCGCAAACATGCAGCCCAGGATGATCGGCAATGTCGATCTCTACCTAACATCGCAGTACAGCGCTGAGCAGAAGATTGACAGCCTTATACAAGGCGGACTCATCGCATTAGCTATCTTGCTGATGAGCGCTCTCCTCGCTATCCGAATTAGTCATCAAATAGCGCGCCCAATAACACTTCTGACCGGCGCAGTCAAAAAGATCGCCGCCGGCAGGTATGATGCGCACATTAGTCAAAACGCGCCAAGCGAACTCGTAACCCTGGAAACGTGCATCAACACCATGGCTAATGAATTGCGCGTTGCACAAACCGGGATGGAGTCCAGAATCAATGAATTCACCCAAGAGCTCCAACAAACGCTCGAAGAACTCGAAATCCGCAATGCCGAGCTTGACATTACCCGTTTTAATGCCATGCAAGCCAGCAAGGCCAAATCAGAGTTCCTGGCCAATATGAGCCATGAGATCAGAACACCGCTCAGCGGCATACTCGGCTTCATCGAGCTCTTGATCAATACCAAGCTGGACAGCCACCAGCTGGACTACGCCGAAACCATCCAAAAATCAGCGACGAACCTTTTGATCATTATCGATGACATCCTTGACTTGTCAAAAATCGAATCCGGCAAACTCGAAATAACACGAACGCCTTGCAATATCATCGACATCGTTGAAGACGTAATTGACCTCCTGACACCTATAGCATACGAGAAGGACGTCGAGCTGATTTTTCACGTCCATGACTCCGTCCCTCACATGGTTGAATCCGATCCCATTCGCATACGGCAGGTGTTGCTGAATCTGGTGGGCAACGCCGTCAAGTTTACGCTCGATGGTCATGTATATCTCGACATCGAAATCGACAGCTCCGGTCCAAGCGAACAAATCAAGTTCACTGTCACCGACACGGGCATTGGCATGGATCAGAGTAGCAAACAAAAACTTTTCACTGCATTCACGCAGGCGGATACTTCGATCACAAGGGAATTTGGTGGTACTGGCCTTGGCCTTGTGATATCGCGAAAACTCATCTTGCTGATGAAAGGTGATATCGGTTTCGATAGTACTGAGGGTCAAGGATCGACATTCTGGTTCACCATACCGATAAGCACCATTGAGCGATCATCCCAGCTCGAGCGACCTGAACTCGAAAACAGGGAAATTGCATTGATCGATGATCACGAGCTATGCCGCACATGCCTGAGCTCTATGCTGAAACAATGGGGTTGTCGGGTCACGGAGTTTAGATTACAGGACTGTTTATCCAGCGATGATCTTATAGACAGCAGTACCTATGATGGCGTGGTAGTCGGGATCAGTCGCAAAAATCTGCCCCAAATCAGCAGATTCGGCGCCTGCGTGAATAACCTCATGGAACATACACCGGTAATGACAGTCGTCAGCACCCGCTCCTACTCCGAGCTTGGCCAGAGCAGTACCCGAGATCTTGGCAATGTAGCCTTCAGAACGGCCAAACGCGCACAGATCCAACAGACCCTGATCGAGACTCTCAACAGAAGCTACACCCTCTCAAAAGAGAAAGCGAAAGCCAAAGAAATCATCGTGCCCTTTCAAAGGCCATCATTGAAGATACTGGTTGTTGATGATAACGAAATCAATCTTCGGCTTGCCGAGATCATACTCAAGAAAAACAGCTACGACGTGACGACGGTCTGCTCGGGCAACGAAGCAGTGGAGATGGCCAGGCATAACTACTATGATCTGGTCTTTATGGATCTGCACATGCCGGGCATGGATGGATACGAGACTGCGAAGCGCATACGTTCGATCAAGAACACAGAAAAATGGCCGGTGATTATCGCCCTCACAGCCAACGCAATGCCACAGGAGATCGAGAAAGTTGGAGATTGCGATATGGATGATATCCTGATCAAACCCATCAGCGAACAAATTATCTGCGATATCATCAGCGAGTGGTTTTCTGGTGAGGCGGATGTAACGTCAACAAGGGAACATGACCTGGTCGGACCAACCACTCTCGAGACCTTCGACCTTGAAGGCACAAAAGAACTGGCTAACTGTAGTGAAGAAATGGCGCTGGAGCTTTTCAACATGCTGCGAAAAGAACTTCCCGAGCATCACTCTGAGATAGAGCAGGCATTAAAAGACAAGGATATGCACAGGCTCAAGGAGGTTACGCACAAGCTCAATGGCGCCAGTCGTTGTTGCGGCACGCCCGCTCTCACCAATAGCGCGCATTCCCTGGAATCTTCAATCAACTGCAACGAAGAGGCACTGATTCCAGCGAAATCAACTGCGCTCCTCAATGAGATCGATAAGGTACTCGAATATAAACTTCCGGGGTAGCCAATCAGGTGGCGGCCTCCAGCACAACCACAGCCACAGAGTTGTTCTGCTCATCAGAGATACTCAACCAGTACCTGTCAATGCCCAGTGACTGCGCACGTTCAGCCGCTTCGGCAGCGAACTCGAGCAACGGCTTGCCGTATTTGTCATGCCGTACACGTACCATTTTGAACGTAATACCGTTGATAAATCCAGTGCCCAATGCTTTGACAGCAGCTTCCTTCGCCGCAAACCTTTTTGCCAGAAATCTGGCCGGTGCCGCTGCCTTCCGATAGTCGTGCATTTCAAGATCATCCAATATACGGCTTGCTAGGCGTTCCTTGAAGCGCTGGTGCAGGCGCGCCATGCGCCCATGCTCCACGATATCAATACCGATTCCCGCAATCATTGGATCCTGAAAGGTTCTCGAGTCAATACAACTTTACAAGTTTACATTATTTTGTGGCGTGGATATCATTGTGGGCGAGAACACATACGCTGCTGTCAACGAATTCTTCGATTTTCTCGAACTCGACCGAGTCAAGGTCAAAGGCAGGGAAGCGACGGTCGCAATTTATCAGCCACTGGGCCTGGCCGACGCGCTGAGTGACTCAGAACGCGCTGACCAGGAATGCTTCCACCTCGCTCTGGAGCATTTCCGCGAGTGTGACTGGGACCAGGCCGAACAAAGACTCGTGGCTCTCAATGAGGCCCATCCGGAGCGCAGACTCTACCGCATCTATCTGGATCGGTTTCGCCACTATCGCCAGTCCCCACCCCCTGCCAACTGGGACGGATCATTCAGCCATACCTCAACCCTTTAGCACACCGAGCCTGCGCGGTGCGCACGGCGCACCCTACGGTTAATTCGCTCAAATGCGGCTTAGCGTCCCTCGCGTCTTTGCGTCTTTGCGTTGGAGCAGTCATGAACCGAGTAACGCTTTGAGCTTCGATTCGTCGATAATTTCGACACCAAGCTTTTCTGCCTTGGCAAGCTTGGAACCGGCTTTTTCTCCAGCGAGCAGGTAATCGGTCTTGGCCGAGACACTGCCGCTGACTTTTGCCCCGGCTGACTGAAGCAATTCCGTCGCCTGTTCGCGGGTCATATTGGTCAAGGCGCCGGTGATCACGAATGTTTTTCCGGTCAACGGCTGATTGCTTTTGCTCGCGCTCGGTAGCTGAATTTCGATTTCCCGCAATAGCTCGTTGATGACCTGCTGGTTATGCGCCTCTGCAAAGAAGTTCATGATATGCCTGGCAACGATCGGACCGATGTCTTGGATCTCCAGCAATGCGTCCTCATCAGCCTCGATGAGCGCCTGCAGGTTGCCGAACGCCAGTGCCAGTGAACGCGCTGTTGCCTCACCGACCTCGCGGATCCCCAGCGCATAAATCAGCCGGGCCAACGTCGGTTTTCTGCTGTCGTCGATGGCGGCTATCAGGTTTTTGGCCGACTTCCGCCCCATGCGCTCCAAACTGGCGATTTGCTCGGTGCTGAGCCGATAAAGGTCAACCACGGATTTGACCAGGCCAGCCTCGACCAACTGTTCGACCAGTTTGTCGCCAAGACCGTCGATATCCACTGCCTTGCGTGATGCATAATGCTTGATCGCTTCCGTTCGTTGTGCCCTGCAAATCAAGCCACCGGTGCAGCGCGCTATCGCCTCGCCTTCGATACGTTCGATATCCGAACCACACACCGGACATTTCCTCGGCAAGCGGATTTTCTTCACGCCCTTCGCTCTGGAGCCTGGGACAACCCGAACAACCTCCGGTATCACATCACCGGCGCGCCGGATGAAGACCTTGTCACCAATACGGATGTCTTTGCGTTCAATTTCATCCATGTTGTGCAAAGTTGCATTGCTCACGGTCACACCGCCAACGAATACCGGCTCCAGCCGGGCTACAGGCGTGATCGCGCCGGTGCGGCCAACCTGGAAATCGACATTGGCGATGTAGGTGATCTCTTCCTGAGCCGGGAATTTGTGCGCGACGGCCCAGCGCGGAGCGCGCGCAACATAGCCCAATTTCTTCTGGAATGAAATCTCATTGACTTTATAAACCACACCATCGATATCGTAAGGAAGCTGATTACGTTGCTGTTGGAGATTATGATAATAGGCGATACAACCTTCGATGCCGTTGATGAGTTTCACCTCCGGACACACTGGCAGTCCCCACTGCGCTAACGCCGACAGGATCTGATGCTGCGTTTCGGGCAGAACACCCTGTTCCACGAAGCCCGTTGCGTAAGCATAGAATGCGAGCGGCCTGGTAGCGGTGACCTTCGGATCAAGCTGCCGCAAGCTGCCAGCAGCGGCATTGCGAGGATTGACGAAGGTTTTTTCGCCGCGATCAAGCGCCCGCCGATTGAGTTCGTCAAAGCCGGCTTTGGGCATGAAAACCTCGCCCCGGACTTCGAGTAAAGCGGGTATGTTGCTCCCGCTAAGGCGCAACGGCACCGAGTGAATGGTCCTGACGTTTTGGGTGACATCCTCACCGGTGCTGCCATCACCGCGTGTCGCGGCTTGGGTAAGCACACTGTTTTCATAGACCAGACTGACCGCTAGACCATCGAGTTTTGGCTCGGCATTGAACGCCAAATCCATATCGATACCCAGCCTCTCGGTGATACGTTTTAGAAAGGCAGCCAACTCGTCCTCGCTGAATACATTGTCGAGCGACAGCATCGGCATGCGATGCCGCACTTGCTCGAATGCTTTTAGCGGCGTCTCGCCAACGCGCTGGGTCGGTGAGTCGGGCGTGACCAGATCGGGGTGTAAGCGCTCGAGCTGCTGTAGCTCGTGATAGAGTCGATCGTACTCGCTATCCGGTATCTCCGGATTATCCAGGACGTAGTAAAGATAGGAATGGTGATTTAATCGTTCGCGCAGCTCACCGATGCGCGCAGCATCCTCGTTTGCCGCTTTTTCGCCTTCAGGCGGCTCAGCCTTTCCCATCGAAGGCAGCTGCTGTCTGGCGGTATTGCTCGACGACAGACTCGGTCAAAACTTTTCTTCGCTGATCACACAAACGCGTGTCCAGTGTCTCGGACATACGCTGGGCCGTTTGTAGCATATCGTTGAAGGCATCACTGGCTTTCGCCGGTCCTGGCAATTGCAAAAACAGCGACACGCCGGGCGTCTTCAGCTCATGAAGAGTCGATGGATCGAAACTGCCTGGCTTGACCATATTGATCATACTGAAGATCGGCGTGTTGTTATCGTCCAGACGATGGTAGATATTCATGTCACCGAACACCAGATCATTGGCGCGTGCCACGCTGTTGATGCTGTCACCCGTCAGCATACCACCACGGCGGGCAAGCAAATTCAGGATCAGTACCGTTTCCGCGGGTTCTTCGTCAGTCTTTGCTGCCGCCCCGCGTCCGGCTTCGGTCGTTAACGCTTCGTCGTCGACCTGAGTGCGAGCTTCGGGCTGCTGGGTTAACGTCGGTTCTGATACGGGCGCCTGTTCATCAACAACAGGCATAGGCTCATCGACGACCGTCGGCTCCGTGGACGATGCACGTGTCTTGTACGAAAACAACGCGTCTTGCTCATCGTCCTCATCCAGGCTGACGTCGTTCTCGGCACGAGCGATGATCCGCACCTTGCCGACACCCTCATCGAGATCATCCCAATCGCGGGCTTTGATTTCTGGAAGATCCTCCGCTACATCGTCATCATCCTGGTAGAACTCGCGTTTGTTTTTTCTACTGATGAAGTAGATCATAGCAATAATGAGAATACCGACACCGAGGAGGATCCAGCGAAAATTATCCATGATCAATACAAAACGGACTCTAGCGGGCTAAACAGCCGCCATGGTCGCGGCTTCCGCAACGTCAACTGATACCAATCGTGAGACACCTGCTTCACGCATCGTGACGCCACTGAGCTGCTCTGACAATTCCATGGTGGTCTTGTTATGGGTGATGTAGATGAACTGCACGGCTTCAGACATATCTTTAACGATTTGACAAAAACGGCCGACATTGGCTTCGTCCAGTGGTGCATCCACCTCATCGAGAATACAGAACGGCGCAGGATTCAACTCAAAGATAGAGAATACCAAAGCAACCGCTGTCAACGCTTTCTCACCACCAGAAAGCAGGTGGATATTGGTAATGCGTTTCCCTGGTGGGCGAGCCATGACCGTGATGCCGGTACTCAGCAAATCATCACCCGTCATTTCAAGATACGCCGCGCCACCGCCGAACAAACGTGGAAACTTCTGCTTCAGCCTGCTGTTGACATGGTCGTATGTTTCCTTGAAACGGGAGCGCGTCTCTTTGTCGATTTTTGCAATCGCATTCTCCAGTGTCTCCAGGGCTGCAGACACATCAGCATGTTGCTCGTCGAGATACTTTTTGCGCTCCTGTTCTTCCTGATACTCATCGATTGCTGCGAGGTTGATCGGCCCAAGACGCGAGATGCGCTGACCGATAGCAGCCGCTTTCTCGGTCCACGCCGCGCTGCTTGCTGACTCATCCAGTGACTGCAGCAATTCTTCCGGTCCGTAGCCGATGGCCTCCAACTGCTCGACGGTCGTCTTGCTGCGAACGCGCAGCTCCTGACTGTCAAGTTTCATCTGTTCCAGGTTGCCGCGCACGTCCTGAATAAATTGCTCGTGTTCGCTGCGATCCGATTCGAGCTCTTTGAGCTGGTGACTGATGGCTTCAACGGTCTTGCGCGCCTGGGACAACGATGCCTCGGACGCCAACCTTTGCTCAAGCAACGCCTTGAGCTGCTGTTGCAACTGTTCGACCGGTGCGCTGGATTGATCCACCACCGCCTTCAGCTCATCCCTGCGTTGCTGCTGTGTTTGCTGATTATGCTGCAGACGCTGAATATTGAACTCCAGGCTCTGTTTGCGCGTGTTCATACCCTCGATGCGCACCGCGAGCTCCTGCGCGGCTTCACGCTGTGCCCGCAGTTCCTGCCGGTGCTGCTGAACCTGCTCGCGCAGCGCATCGCGCTCGCGCGAGAGTTGTTCACGCTGGCCCGCCAGCTGATCGAGCATGGCAGCAGACTCATCGCGTATCACGATTGCCTGCTCGATTGTTCGATTTTCGGCTGAAATCTGTTGTTCGATTTCAGCGTACTCGGAGGCCAGATTTTCGCCCCGCTTGCTGACGTGTTCCTGCCTCGATCGGTGTGCATTGATCCTGGACTGGATGTCGTTGCTTTCCGCATGGCTGTGATTCAAGGCCTTTTGCAGCTCTTCACGTTTGTGCTCGTGGCCCTGCAACTGCTCACGCTGTCGTTGCAGTTCCTGACTCAATGCGGTGACTGCCTGCTCTAGCACTTCGAGCTCATGTTTGGTTTCGCGGATATCGTGCTCCCGCGCCAGTACGCCCTGCTTGGCCTCAGGATCGCGAGAGATGCGCAGCCAATTGCTGCCGATCCATACGCCTTCGGGTGTAATCACGCTTTCACCCTCGGACAGTGCAGTGCGCATGGATAACGCAGCCTCCAGATCTCCGGCGATCCGAATACCGTGCAAGAACTGCCCCAGCTCGAGATCGGCCTTCACTTTCTCGAGGAGCAGCCCCGTTGCAGTGAACTCGGCATCAGCCGCCGCGGAAGTCGTCTCCACCAGCGCAAGATTACTCTGATCAAGTTCAGCGAGCGTCGTGCTCAGGCCATCGATGTCCTCGACACATACCGCCTCCAGCGTATCGCCGAGCACCGTCTCGACCGCGCGCTCCCAGCCGGCTTCAACCTCGAGCCGCTGGGCAAACCGCTGACTACCGCTCAGGCCGTGCCGTTCAAGCCACTGGTTGACTGGTCGATCTTCCTTGCCGAGAGCTGCCTGTTGCAAGGCCTCCAGCGATGACAAACGCCCCTGGTATTCGCTTATCTTGCGCCGCTTGGCTGACGAGTTCTGCTCGGTCTGAACGATTTGCTCGCGCGTCTCGCTTATCTGCGACAACACCGTCGACAGCTTTTGCTCCTGCTCGGCTTTGACTTCCTCGATCTTTGCCCACTGCAGCTGCAACTCGGCAATCTTCTCGTCGAGATTTTCCCCGCTCAGCGCTTCCTGTTCGTGCTCGATGCGTTTGAGCCGCTGCTGCAACTGCTCGATGTGACGTTCCAGTTGTTCAATGCGAGAGTTCTCGACCTGTGATTTTTGCGCGCTGTCAGCGTATCGCGTGTTGAAATCATCCCAGGTTTGCTGCCAGTCGTGCATGGCTTCTTCAGCCGTATGATAGCGTTCGTTGATCGCGCTTTCCTGGCTGCGTGTCTGATCGAGCTTGGGGATATCGACTGCCAGCTGGCGCTCCAGCTCCTCGATGTGTTGCTGGTCGGTTTGCAGGGCCAACGTGGTTTCGAGCAGCTCCTGTTCGATCTGCTCAAGATCGGTCTGCTGGCGTTGCTGCAGATCCTGCTGATACTTGATGTTCTGTTCGATACCCGAAATATCAGCACCGAGGCTGTAGTACTGCCCCTGAATCTCGTTGAGATCGTCATTGGCTTCATCATGGTGCTGACGCTGCGATTCGATTTTCGATTCAATCGTACGCTGCTCGGTCATCAATTTTTCGAGGTGAGCCTGGGTCTGCTTGATTTCCTGGTCGCGTCCGTCAAGCTCATGTTTCAACTCGCGCCAGTACAGGGCCAGCTGCTCTGCCTTACACTGACGCTCTTCGGCTTTCAGCTCCTTGTAGCGCTCGGCCGCCCTGCTCTGACGTTTCAGACGTGCCAGCTGCTTGTCGATTTCCTCGAGCAGATCATCCAGCCTGGCCAGGTTGTCGCGCGTATGGCGAATCCGATTCTCGGTCTCCTTGCGTCGTTCCTTGTACTTGGAAATGCCAGCCGCTTCCTCGAGGTAGACGCGCATTTCCTCAGGTTTGGCCTCGATCAGGCGGGAGATCATGCCTTGCTCGATGATCGCGTAACTTCGTGGCCCCAGGCCAGTACCGAGAAACAGGTCCGCGATGTCACGTCTGCGGCAGTGCGAGCTGTTCAGATAATACTTCGACTGGCCATCACGCGTAACCGAACGCTTGACGGAGATTTCGTTGTACCTTGCATAGGGACCCGGTGCGCTGCCGTCGGTGTTGTCGAACAGCAGTTCGACCGAGGCCATACCCACCGGTTTGCGGCCTGAGGAGCCGTTAAAAATCACATCCTCCATCGAACTGCCGCGAAGATGCTTGGCCGATGACTCCCCCATGACCCAACGCACCGCATCGATCACATTGGATTTGCCGCAACCGTTGGGGCCGACGATTCCGGTCAGGTTACCGGGAAGATTGAGTGTTGTTGGATCGACGAAAGATTTAAAGCCCGCGAGTTTGATCTTGCTCAGGCGCATGAACTATCCAAAAGTGCCTTATCGTTATAATTTGGGCCTAGTATACAACAGCGTCAATGAAAATCGACAGGGAATTGAGCAGAATCCACGCGTATAATGCTCATCTTTTGATCGATTGTAAAAGAACAGGACTGACTATGCCAACTCAGCCGTCAAAACAGCTGGAAGTCTTTGATAATCCTCAGCCTGACAGGGATTACACCATCCGCATCAGGATGCCGGAATTCACTTGCCTGTGCCCGAAAACAGGCCAGCCGGATTTTGCCACCCTGCATCTTGAATATGTGCCCGACCGCTGGTGCATCGAGCTGAAGTCACTGAAACTGTACATCTGGTCTTTCCGCGATGAAGGCGCCTTCCATGAGGCGGTCACCAATCGGATATTGACCGATATGGTCGATGCCTGCCAGCCCCGGTTCATGCGCCTGACCGCCGAATTCATGGTGCGCGGCGGTATCTACACGACCGTCGTTGCCGAACACAAAAGGCACGACTGGGCCTCACCATCACCAGTGCAACTGCCCTGACGGAAACGGCCTCAAAATGAGTAATGCGATCTTTCTCGGCATCGATCTGGGTACCTCTGGCGTTCGCGGCAGTGCGATCGACCTGGACGGCATGGAAACGGCGAGCTTCCGAATTCCTTTGCCCACCATTCAACAACCATCGGACTGGCAGAACGCGGTGTTCACGATCATCGGCGAACTGGTCGACCAGCTCGAAGCCGAAGCGATCAGAGCAATCGCGGTCGACGGAACCTCCGGCACCGTGGTGCTGACCGACAGCAGCGGCCAACCGTGCTCTCCGGTAATGATGTACGATGACCTCAGCTGTTCTGCCGAAGCTGAACGAGTTGCGCAGTTCGTACCCGACGACAGCCCGGCGCGAGGCACCGGCGGCACGCTGGCCAAAGCCATGTCACTGCTGAGGTCGTGTCCTGAAGCTGCCCACATCTGCCATCAGGCCGACTGGATTACCGGTTTGCTGTGCGGTCGCACCGATGTCAGCGATGAAAACAACTGCCTGAAACTTGGCTACGATCCAGTAGTAAGAGACTGGCCGGCCTGGTTTGGACAATCACATATCAATCCTGCGCTGTTGCCGCGAGTTTACGCGCCGGGGCACATCATCGCGAACATCGCGAGTACGATCGCGGCCGAGTTGGGCCTTCCGCAAGACTGCCAGGTGGTCGCCGGCACCACTGACAGTATCGCTGCTTTTCTCGCAACCGGCGCCCGAGAGATCGGCGAAGCGGCGACATCCCTCGGCACTACGCTGGTGCTGAAGCTGATCACCGACAAGCCGATCTTCAACGCGGAATTAGGCGTTTACAGCCATCGACTCGGCGATACCTGGCTCGCTGGTGGCGCTTCGAACAGCGGCGGCAAGGTCTTGCTGCACTACTTCGACCTGGAGCAAATCCATGCAATGACACCGTTGCTGGATCCGGAAACACCAACAGGACTGGCGTATTATCCGTTGATTGGCGCCGGGGAACGCTTCCCGTTGAATGATCCCAGGCTGCGACCCCGTCTCCAGCCACGACCGAAAGACGATGTTGTGTTCTTTCAGGGCATGCTGGAAGGCATGGCCAGAATCGAGGCCCAGGGTTACGAAGTGCTGTCCCAACTGGGCGCTGCGTCGGTCAGAAAAGTCCTTACTGCTGGAGGCGGCAGCGCTAACCCGGGATGGCGTAGAATACGCGAGCTGAAACTGGGCGTTCCGGTAGAAATCGCAGAACACAGCGAAGCCAGTTACGGTGCCGCGCTGCTGGCCAGACGCGCATTCGTTTGAGCCGCAACTACTGACACGAATTCCGTTCAGTCAATAATCATCTGGAGCATGCATGGTTAACTATGTCAAAGGCATCAACGATTGCCTCAGTGGATTCAGCCTGATTTTCCAGTCGGGCATACGCCACTACGTGATCATACCGCTGATCATCAACACCGGACTGTTTGCCGCGGCGATCTACCTGTTGAGCCAGCAGATGGATCAGTGGATCGCAGGGCTACTGCCCGACTGGCTGGCGTGGCTGGAATGGCTGATCTGGCCGCTGTTCGCTGTCACAGTTTTGGTGATCGTGTTCTTCACGTTCACGCTGATCGCAAACCTGGTCGCAGCGCCGTTTAACTCGTATCTGTCGGCCAGCGTCGAACTCAAGCTGACCGGCGCACGGCCAGAGGATCTGGTCAATGAACCTGTGTGGAAAACCGTGGTCCGCACTGTTGGCGCAGAGGTCCGCAAAATGGTGTATTTCCTGTTGTGGCTGATCCCGCTGGCACTGTTGACCGTCATTCCAGTGATCAATGTGGTCGCACCGTTCGCGTGGTTCCTGTTTGCCGCCTGGTCGCTATCACTCGAATATATGGACTCACCGCTCGGGAATCGCGGCATGCTGTTCGAAGAAATTCGCGAATACAATCGAAACAACAGGATGCGCTCTCTGGGTCTCGGCACCGGCGTGTTCTTGATGACCAGCATCCCGGTCCTGAACTTTCTGGCGATGCCGGTTGCGGTCTGCGCAGCAACCAAACTGACGGTCAAGACGGCCATGACCGAGCAGCCCGCTTGATGGAAGATCGAATCACCGAACTCGAAATCCGCTTGACCCACATCGAGGATACGCTCGATGTCCTGAATCAAACCGTGATCGATCAGCACGCTTTGATCGATCAACTGCAGCTGCAAATATCAATCCTCGAAAAGAAACTCCAGGCCGCGGTCATATCGCATATCGCGCACGAGAGCGATGAAACGCCACCGCCGCATTATTGATCGTGGCAATATGCGGGTTAACAGGAATG
>JARFQK010000204.1 GCA_029287815.1 Gammaproteobacteria bacterium | reverse complement strand
CCCCCTCCCCCCCCCCCCCCCCCCCCCCGCCCACTCCACGTTGTACTCATCGTCGGCAGCGTCAGATGTGTATAAGAGACAGTAATGGCACCGAGCATACGAATTGTGACATTGAACAACCGACTCAACAACAATCGCCTCCACCAGATCATCATCGGCCTGATGGTGGCTGTTTTTCTCAGTTTTCAGGCGGTCGCAGATGAAATTACGCTGAACCTGAAAGATGCCGATATCCGCGCACTAATCAGCACGGTATCGAAATTCACTGGCAAGAACTTCATCATCGATCCGCGCGTCAATGCGAAAATCACCGTGGTTTCGGCCGAAACCCTGACAGCGGATGAGGTCTACGAGGTCTTTCTTTCGATTCTGCAAGTGCACGGTTATGCCGCGGTAGCGACCGGCAGCGTGATCAAGATCGTGCCCGAAGTCAACGCGAAGCAGGGCCCGCTGCCGTTGCAGTCAAGCACAACGGACCGGCCAAGCGATGAGCTGATCACCAAGATCATCAGCCTCGATCACGTGCCCGCGGCCCAGCTGGTTCCGATACTGCGGCCCCTGGTACCGCAGCAGGGTCATCTCGCGGCCTATAATCCGACCAACACGCTGATCATCACCGATCATGCCGGCAATATCCAGCGTCTGGTCAAGATCATCGCAGGCGTGGACAAGCCGGAGAGCGATGAACTCGAAGTAATCCCGCTCAGGCACGCCTCGGCGCCGGAACTGGTGCGCATCCTGACGTCACTGTACCCGCAGACCGCGAAGCAAGCCGCGACCCAGATCAATCTTGCGGCGGATGAACGCACCAACAGTATTCTGATGAGTGGCGAGCGCGCGATCCGTCTGAAGGTCCGCACCACGATCATGCAGCTGGATACGCCGCTGGATGACAGCGGTGGGAACACCCACGTCGTCTATCTGCGCTATGCCAGAGCCGAGAACCTGGTCGAGATCCTGACCGGAATTCAGGAACAGCAAAAGCAAAAAACAGCAGCCACGACCAAACGCACCACGACAGCACCCGCAGCCGCCCGTACGCAAAGCGGTGCCAGCTTCATCAGTGAAAACGCGATCATCCAGGCCGACGAAGAGA
Source organism: Gammaproteobacteria bacterium (assembly GCA_029287815.1). GTDB lineage: Bacteria > Pseudomonadota > Gammaproteobacteria > SZUA-229 > SZUA-229 > JABDQW01. The sequence continues at coordinate 2,514 of JARFQK010000204.1, read as the reverse complement.
CCAACGCGCTGATCATCACGGCCGATCCGAACACGCTGTTGACGCTGAAATCGGTGATTCGCCAGCTCGACATTCGCCGCGCGCAGGTGCATATCGAAGCGATCATCGCAGAAATCAGCACCAACAAGGATAAGGAAATCGGCGTCGGCGCGGTCGTCGATGGCACACAGAGCAGCGAAAGCACATTTCCGGTCGGCCTCAGCAACCTGGTCGGCCTGGGCGACCTGCTCGCAGCCGCGGTCGGCAGTGAAGAAGCGGCTCTGAACGTGTTGACCAACCTTGGCGCCGGTCTGACCTTAGGTGTTGGCGGCGAGAACAGCGCCGGTGTGCGTTACGGGCTGCTGCTGAAGGCACTCGAGGTCGATTCGGCCGCCAATATCCTGTCGACGCCGAGCATCGTCACCTTGGACAATGAGGAAGCCGAAATCATCGTCGCGCAGAATCTGCCGTTCATCACCGGCCAGTTCACCGGCACCGGCAGCCTCGATCCAACCAACCCGTTCCAGACTATCGAACGCCAGGACGTCGGTCTGACGCTGAAAGTAACGCCACAGATCAACGAAGGCGACACGATCAAGCTTGATCTCGAGCAGGAAGTGTCCGACGTGATCACGATCACCGAGAACAGCGGCCCGGTCACCCGCAAGCGCTCGATCAAGACCAGCGTGCTGGTCGACGATGGCGGCATCCTGGTGCTCGGCGGCCTGATCGAGGAAATCATCGACGATACACAGAGCAAGGTGCCGTTGCTGGGCGATATCCCGCTGCTGGGGCAACTGTTTAAATCCAGAGGCAGCCAGAAGCGCAAACAAAACCTGATGGTATTCCTGAAGCCCAGCATTCTGCGTGACTTCAATGATTCAGCGTACGTTACCAACGAAAAATACAATTACTTGCGCGCCGAACAGATCAGGGACGAGGAATCGGACTTTGGCCTGATCAAGGGGCAGCCGGTTGTGCTGCCGCCGCTGCCCCAGGAGGAACCCGATCGGACCCAAAATCCGGGCACACCCAAACCGGCTGCCGTCCCCGCCGAGGTCGACGCACCTGCTGTGGATGAATGGGACTGGGATGATGACTAGTACGGGCACTTCTGAAGTGATGACCGACCAGGCTGCAGCGCCCGAGCAGCAGGAGCTCACGCCGCTCGTGCTGCCTTATGCTTTCGCCAAACGCCATGGCGTTCTGATCGGACAGATCCAGGAAGATCAGGTGCAGCTGCTCCACCGTCCGAATTTCCGCCCGAGCATTCTGGCTGAGGTCGGCCGCATGACTGGCCGCAAGCTGACGCTGAGCCCAGCCTCGAACGAACAGTTCGATGCGTTGCTGGCACAAACCTACGAGCGCGGCAGCGACCAGGCCATCGCGATGATGGAAGGCGTCGGTGAAGAGCTCGATCTCGACCAGCTTGCCGACACTCTCGAACCGGAAGACCTGCTCGAGGCCGAGGACGATGCGCCAATCATCCGCCTGATCAACGCGCTGCTGACCGAAGCGATCAAGATCAACGCCTCAGACATCCACATCGAACCATTTGAAAACACGATGCGGGTGCGCTTCCGCGTCGACGGCATGCTGCGCGAGATCTTCCAGCCGCCCGGCAACATTGCACCGTTGGTGATATCGCGCGTCAAGGTGATGGCCAAACTCGACATCGCCGAAAAACGACTGCCGCAAGATGGCCGTATATCGCTGCGTGTGGCAGGCCGCGCTGTTGATGTCCGAGTTTCGACCCTGCCCTCGGGCTACGGCGAACGCGTCGTTATGCGGCTACTCGACAAACAAGCTGGCCGGCTGACGCTGGACAGGCTCGGCATGGCGAAAGAGGTCCAGACCCGATTCGACACGCTGTTGCACAAACCTGATGGCATTATTCTGGTTACCGGCCCGACAGGCTCGGGCAAGACCACAACCCTGTACGCCGGTCTGGCGCGGCTGAATGTCAAGTCGCGCAATATTTTGACGGTTGAGGATCCGATCGAATATTACATCGATGGCATCGGCCAGACGCAGGTCAATTCGAAAGTCGGCATGAGCTTCGCTCGTGGTCTCAGGTCGATACTGCGCCAGGACCCGGACGTCGTCATGATCGGCGAGATCCGCGATCTCGAAACCGCAACCATCGCGGTGCAAGCCAGTCTGACCGGCCATCTGGTGTTGTCGACCTTACACACCAATAGTGCGATCGGCGCGATCACCCGGCTGCGGGATATGGGTGTTGAGCCTTTTTTGCTGGCCTCGAGCCTGATCGGCGTGATGGCACAACGTCTGGTGCGAAAGCTCTGCCCCGCCTGCAAGAAACCGCACACCGCAACGCAAAGCGAATGCGAATGGCTGAACCTGTCGGGCAACGAGCCGCCGGTCATATACTCCGCGTCCAGCTGCCCCGAGTGCAATCAGCTGGGCTATGTCGGCCGTACCGGCGTCTACGAGTTTGTACCGGTCGATGACCAGCTGCAGGACATGATCCACGACGGCGCGGGCGAACACGCAATGGAAGAATATGGCCGTACA
>JARFQK010000180.1 GCA_029287815.1 Gammaproteobacteria bacterium | reverse complement strand
GTACCACGACCCGTGCCATCCTGGCCATAGGAAAAACCTCCGTGTTGTATCAATTGATGCGGCTAAGTATATCGTTCTTACTGCAGCTGTAAACCGGAAGCGACAATAGGTGGGAAATAGGTATACTGTCCCCGGATTTGCTATTTGAATCGGTCGTCGGCAGAGTAATCGACAACTTTGTTCCCGGTGTCTTCGATCCATCCTGAGCGCGCGTTGGTTTGTTGATCGAAAGCAGGGACGTAAGGCTTGATGTCGAGCAGTGGCGTTCCATCCAGCACATCGATGTTCGAAATCCTTAGAGTGCTGCCTTCAATCTGATCCAGTCTAACGACGGACAGTCCGATGGGATTCGGTCGTCTGGGCGCGCGGGTTGCGAACAGGCCGTGGGGTTGATCATCGAGAAAGGGCACAACCGTAAGATCATAACCTTTGCTCTGATGGAAATGGTAGAGCAGAATGATGTGCGAGAAGCCATCCAGATCTTTCAGGCCGGCGGTGTAAACAGCAAAGATCTCAACTGTGCCTTCAACACCCGCAGCGCCCGCTGGCTGTATTGGCATACCTTCTTTTTGTCGATACGGTGTATGGATCACACCGATGGGTTCAAATTCAAGTGGCGGCAAGTTGGCTCCAGGAATTGTATCCATCTTCGAGATGATATACCTGATCGAAAACGAGGTTATGCACCAGTTGGGCAAAATCCCGGCTCAAAGTGCCATGATAACAGTAGACCAAAACCGGTGGCTTTTGCTTGCGTCGACGGATCGGTTTACTGATGCATTGTTCATCTGCATGCTCGGCGCCTTGCAAATGGCCGGCGAAGTAACTTTCGTAGTCACGCATGTCCAGCGCAACGGCGCCCGGTTGCATTAAGAATGCCTCAACTTCGTCTGCGTATAGATTTCGATAACTCATCAGTCATGCACTCGTCAAGGAAACTCTGATTTTTTCAGAGCTTCCTTAGGATAATAACAGTCTGCTGATCGATGCAAACGGCGTGCCATGGACCTCTGATTTGATAAGTATTTGAAAATGGCGGTGCATCTTTCGACAGACCAATGTGGATGTGATTCGGTTGTTGTCCCATATGCAACAATCGAGCTTTCTAACAACCAGAGCGGTCAAGGTTCAGACAATGAGGAGATCGTCATTATTCGCTGAATCAACATTCCGCGTGTTGCTCGATCGTCATCGCGGGACGCTTTTTTTATCGAACTCCCGTTGCTTTTCTATTTCGTCATCCCGACACGTGTCTGGTCGGGATCCAGCGTCTTTGATCGAAGAACAGACACTGGATTCCAGCCAAAAACATGCTGCAATGACGGGTTTCGTCGGGTTGGCCCGAAATATCCAATTACTCGATAATCGCGACGGACTTCACCTGTGCCCAGACCGTTTTGCCAGGTTCGAGCTGTAAGCTGTTTGCTGACAGCCGTGTCAAGCGGACCAGCAATGGTGATGTTCCGATACGTATCCTTACGAGCATCAGCGCAGGGTGTTTGTCCTCGCCCAGCTCCTCTATGGTTGCAGGCATGATGTTCTGAATGCTGGTGCCCGTTACCGGCTCCAGCGCCAGGCTGATATCGCGTGCGAGGACACGCAGCCTGATGCGATGCCCGATCGGCAGGCCGGGATCGCGCGCGAGCATGCTGCCGCCGGTAAATTCACAGCGTACCAGGTGCCATTGCTCGATCCGTTCGGTGATGATTGAATCGAGCACGACGCCGGCATCCTCTTCGGTTCTGATCGGAAGGTCGAGACGGGTCATTGTTTCGGCCAGCGGGCCGTTGGCGAGGACACGGCCATCCTCCATCAATACCAGCTGATCGGCAAGGTGGGCGACTTCATCTGGCGAGTGCGTTACGTAGAGGACCGGGATGTCCAGTGCATCGTGCAGTTCCTCGAGATACGGCATGATCTCGCGCTTGCTGTTATGGTCCAGTGCCGACAACGGTTCATCCATCAGCAGGATTCGCGGACTGGTCAACAGCGCACGTGCGATCGCGACACGCTGGCGTTCACCGCCCGAGAGCTTGTCCGGCGTTCTCGAGAGCATCTGACCGATCCCCAGCCAGTCAACGGCCTGGTCGATTTCGATCTTGCGTTCCGCTGCGGGAATACGCCGGTAACCGTATTCGATGTTTTGCTGCGCGGTCATGTGCGCGAACAGGCTGGCTTCCTGGAACACGTAGGCAAGCGCGCGCTGGTGGACCGGCACGAAGTGATCGGCATCCTGCCACACCTGTTCACCAATTCGGATATGGCCTTCGGCTCTATGCAGGCCGGCAATGCAGCGCAATGCCGTGGTTTTGCCCGAACCGGAGTGTCCGAAAAACGCAGTCACTCCGCGTCCGGGCAGTTGCAGATCAAGGTCCAGCTTAAACTGGCCAAGTGATGTTCGCACGCTTACATGGATACCGTCAGCTGCGTGTCGGTTCATAAGGTGTTGCTACGATTGAGTCTGCCGTTGGCATAATACAGCGTCAACAACACGAGGAAGGCAAAACCGATCAGACCCGCGGATAGAATGTGTGCCTGGGTATAGTCAAGCGTCTCGACATGATCGTAAATCGCGACCGATAACACCCGCGTTTCACCGGGAATATTACCGCCGATCATCAGCACCACGCCAAACTCGCCGACCGTGTGCGCAAAGCCGAGCACGGCTGCGGTCAGGAAACCTGGCCGAGCGAGCGGAACCACAACGCTGAAGAAGGTATCCAGCGGCGACGCGCGCAGCGTCGCGGCCACTTCCAGCGGTCTTTGGCCGACGGCCTCGAATGCATTCTGCAGCGGCTGCACGACAAAGGGCATGGAATAAAACACAGATGCAACCAACAGACCGCCGAAGGTGAACGGCAGCAGGCCCAGCCCGAGTGACTCGGTCAGCTGTCCGACCGGCCCGTTCGGGCCGAGTAGCAACAGCAGGTAGAAACCGATCACCGTTGGCGGCAGCACCAGCGGCAGTGCGACCACCGATGCAACCGCCTGCTTGTACCAGGCCTTGCTGCGCGCGAGCCACCAGGCCAGCGGTGTGCCCAGTATCAGCAGCAACAGCGTGGTCAGACCGGCGAGTTTGATCGTCAGGAAAACCGGTTGCCAGTCAACGCTCATCGTTGGGCAGTATCCAGTTTCGGGAGCGTGTAGCCATGTCGCGCAATGATCGTGCGCGCGTCATCCGATTTGAGAAACGCAATATAGGCATTGGCAGCCTCGCTCTCCGCACCCCGGGTCAGCAGTACCGCCTGTTGCTCGATCGGCTCATAGAATTTGGCAGGCACCAACCACGAACTGCCAAACGTTTCTCCGTTTTTTGCCTCGCGAGCAAGCACTTGTGACGTTGCGACGAAACCAATGTCGGCGTTGCCGGTCGCGACGAACTGGTAGGTCTGTGCGATCGAATTGCCGCGCACGATTTTGGGCTGCAGTTGCCTCCACAAACCCAGTTTCTCCAGTGCTTGCCTCGCGGCGAGACCGTAGGGCGCGGTTTCAGGATTGGCGATGGCCAGCCGCGCGTAGTCGCCCGCTTCGAGAAAAGCCGGGCCATCACCGAATTTGCCGGCATGATCGCTCACCAGGACCAGCGCGCCGCGTGCGTAGGTGAAGCGCGAGCCTTTTACCGCACGTCCCGTGCTCTCGGCTTTGCGCGGTCTCTCCGCATCAGCGGCGAGAAAGACTTGATACGGTGCCCCATTGCTGATCTGAGCGTAGAACTGGCCGGTGGAGCCGAAACTGAGGCGGGCGCGGTGGCCAGTGGCTTGTTCAAAGCGCGCTGCAAGCTCGCGGGCAGCTTCAGTGAAATTCGCAGCAACAGCGACCGAGACTTCATCGGCCGACACCGATCGCACCACGGCGATGAGAAGGAGTACGGCCAGGCTAGGGTAACGGCTCCAGCCTTGCAATTTTTGATTCACCTGACTCTCCAATCAGTAGGACGAATAATAGACGGACCCAGAAACCGTTCTACAAGAAATATGCCAGCGGAGATGCAACGCCGTGCTCGGTTGCAGCCGTACCCGGCGACGTTTGATCGTGTCTGAGATGCTGCAAGCAAAGTCTGCTGGAAGCGCACATTGTAGCAAATGCGACAATCGGATGATCTCAAAACCTACCGCAAATCAAACGCCTAACTATTGGCACAGGGGTTGCTTGTGCAGGCATATAGTCTAAGCAAAAAGGCACTGATTGATGAAAGCCAAAGACATTGCCGAACTCCTCGACGAACCGGCATGTGCGCATAACACGAAATCAAAATCCGGCTGTGCGAAGCCGAAACCCGGCGCCACCGCCGGCGGTTGTGCGTTCGATGGTGCGCAGATCGCCTTGCTACCGATTGCTGATGTTGCCCATATCGTACACGGATCGATCGCGTGCGCGGGCAGTTCCTGGGACAACCGCGGTACCCGCTCGTCCGGCGAAACGCTCTACCGTATCGGTATGACGACCGACCTGACCGAGCAGGATGTGATCATGGGTCGCGGTGAAAAGCGTCTGTTTCATTCGATCAAACAGGCTATCGACGATTACAGCCCGGCGGCGGTGTTCGTCTACAACACCTGCGTGCCGGCACTGGTTGGCGATGATATCGGTGCGGTCTGCAAGGCAGCTGAAAAACGTTGGAGTGTACCGGTCGTACCGGTGGATGCGGCCGGTTTTTACGGCACCAAGAACCTGGGTAATCGCATCGCCGGCGATTCCATGGTGCGTTACGTCGTCGGCAAGCGCGAACCCGATCCGCTGCCGCCCGGCTCTGAACGCGAAGGCATCGCCGTGCACGATGTCAATCTGATCGGTGAGTACAATATTGCTGGCGAACTCTGGCACGTATTGCCGCTGCTGGACGAGCTCGGCATTCGTGTGTTGTGCACGCTCTCAGGCGATGCACGCTTCCACGAGGTGCAGACCATGCACAGCGCCGAAGTCAACATGATGGTCTGCTCCAAGGCCATGATCAATGTCGCGCGCAAACTCAGAGAGGCCTACGGCACGCCCTGGTTCGAAGGCAGCTTCTACGGTGTTTCCGACATGTCGCATGCATTGCGCGAATTCGCCCGCCTGATCGGAGACGATGATCTTGCCGCGCGTACCGAAGCGTTGATCGCGCGCGAAGAGAAACGCATCGATGAAGCGCTTGAGCCCTGGCGCAAGCGCCTGCGCGGCAAGCGTGCACTGCTCTATACCGGTGGTGTGAAATCCTGGTCGGTGATTTCCGCTCTGCAGGATCTGGGCATGCACGTGGTCGCAACCGGAACCAAGAAATCGACCGAGGATGACAAGGCGCGTATCCGCGAACTGATGGGCGAGGAAGCGCGCATGATCGAAGACGGCAATCCGCGCGCATTGATCAATATCGTGCGCGATGAAAAAGTCGACGTGTTGATTGCGGGCGGTCGCAATATGTACACCGCGCTGAAAGCGCGCATACCGTTCCTGGACATCAACCAGGAGCGTGATTTCGGTTATGAAGGCTACGCGGGCATGATCGAACTCGCGCGCCAGCTTGCGCTGACCCTGGAGAGTCCGATCTGGGAAGCTGTGCGCAGGCCGTCACCGTGGGCTGCGAGGAAGGCGGCAGCGGCCGCGGACGAGACCGCGTCGGCTGACAGGCCTGGCCAGCAGGATGTTGCGGAATCTGTTGCAGAAGCAGGCGCTGGCGCATGAGCACGTACACGACCGTCATCGAAAAACGCAGGAAAGCGCTGTCTGTCAACCCGCTGAAGTCCAGCTCGACGATTGGTGCCGCGCTTGCGTTTCTGGGCTTTTA
>JARFQK010000138.1 GCA_029287815.1 Gammaproteobacteria bacterium | reverse complement strand
GCGGCGGTAAAACTGCCCTTCTCAACAACGGCAGAAAATGTCTCCAGGTAAGGAAGAATACTCATATTAATTAATAATTAGAAACAATAAGTTTCTTTTTAGCATATTTATGTCGCAAACATAAGCATATAGACTTGTTTTTAACGTGAACCGAACCATGAGCTGTACTCGAATCACCGGGTATAGACAAACAAAGAACTTATTCAGGAGATATATCATGTTGAAAAAGACGGCGAATACATACGGGGTGGTCGCCAAAGGTTTTCACTGGCTGCTATTCCTGATGCTTACCTTTTCAATCGTCATGGGTAACTTTCTTGCTTCCATGCCCAAAGGCGCGGAGAAACTGGAGGCAGCCGGCATGCATAAATCATTCGGCGCTGTGCTGCTGACGCTGATTCTACTCCGGCTCATATGGAAATTAGTCAATGAAACACCCCGTCTTCCGGATGAAACAACAGCCGGCGAGGCATTCGTAGCTAAAGCGATGCACTGGGGGCTTTACCTCCTGATGTTTGCCCAGCCACTATCCGGAATCATGATGAGCCAGGCGGCGGGTGTACCCGTGAGTTTCTTTGGCCTGTTCGAATTCCCGGTCTTCCTGGCCAAGAATCCAGAGCTGGCCCAGTTTTTTAAAGGCATGCACGGTACCGTGTGGATATTGCTTGTAGTTGCTGTGATCGGTCACGCAGGCGCCGCACTCCATCACCACTTCATCAGGAAGGACAACGTGTTGAAGCAGATGACTACGGGTGTGTAGCCACATTGGTCGAAGACTAATTGACGAGGATAAGAAAATGAAACAACTGTTTATAAAATCGATATTCGTGGTCAGCTTACTGATCTCGTCAGCAGCAACGGCCGCAAATTTCCCAACTCAGGAGCCGATGGGCGGTGAACCGTTCGGCCACAGCGTTAAAAACATCGATGACGGCCTGTACGTGTTCCGCTGGTGGGTGTACCGAAATATCTTCATGGTGACTGATGAAGGCGTTATCGTTACCGACCCGATGAACCCGAAAGCAGCCAAGCTGCTGCTTAGTGAGATTCGTAAGATCACTGACAAGCCGGTTAAATATGTCGTCTACAGTCACAATCACCATGACCATATTTCAGGCGGTACCGTGTTCAAGGAGCAGGGCGCGACATTCATCGCTCATAAAAATGTGCTGAAAGAACTCGGTGATCATCCAAGTCCGGTCACACCCCTGCCTGACATTACGTTTGATGATGAATACACAGTTGAGTTAGGCGGAAGAACACTGGAACTGAAATACTTTGGTCCGAACCATGGCGAAAGCCTGGTCGTCATGCGCCTGCCAAAAGAGAAGATACTGTTTATTGTGGATATCGTTACACCAAGAAGGGTAGCCTTCAGAACCATGCCGGATTTCTGGCCGGATGAATGGATCCGTTCTCTGAAAGAAATAGAACAGCTGGATTATGACTATGTGATCTCTGCACATGGCCCTGCCAATGAACCCGCCATTGATCCGGGTTCAGTGGTTACAGAACAGCGTGTCTATCTCGAAGACCTGATGGCTGCGGTGAAAGCGGAATTTGATAAAGGCACTCACAGTCCGGACAAGTTACGCCAGATCGTGAAACTACCAAAATACGAAACCTGGCGTTCATATGACGAATGGCTGCCGATGAATATCGAGCGTATCTGGGCGTATTATCATATGGGCTGGTAGCATGATATTGTATAGGGCAAGACGTTGGATTGTTCAGCGTCTTGCCCATCATTTATTGGTCAGCTAAATACACAACCTAAATCAGTCAATCAATTTCTGCTAAGACTACCTTGCATAGATCATGGGTGTACCATTTGAGTCAAGTTAAAGTATATTTTTATAGTCCTTAATCTCTCTAGTTGGCGAACATATGAACCCCGGTTATTTTGATACGATGCCCATTGGTGTGATCCTGCTTTTTATAACTATATTTATGCTTGCTTTCTGCGAAGCTGGATACCAGGTCGGCGCGCATTTTCGAAAAAAACAGGATAATGAAGCCACAGTTTCTCTCGGTCCGTTGCTTGGCGGTTTGCTGGGAATGCTGGCCTTTGTACTCGCCATTACTTTCTCTATCACCGCTTCCCAGCACAATCTCAGGAAAGAAAATGTAATTCTTGAAGCAAATGCCATCGGCACAGCATATTTGCGCGCAGACCTTCTGGATAAGCCAATATCGGCAGAAGTGAAAGAATTGTTGCGAGAGTATGTGGATATTCGACTGCAGGCAACTAGTGGTGGTGACTTGCACGCCATACTTGCAAGATCTGTGGAAATTCATCACCTGCTGTGGGAAAAAGTATTATCAGTCTCGCGAACGGCCCCCGGTGTAAATATCTCGCTGGTCGCTCAATCAATTAATGATGTGATCGATATGCACGAGATACGTGCAAGCGCTGGATTGTACGGCCGAATTCCTACTGTAATCTGGCTTGCGCTAGTTGCTATCACTGGGCTTTCGATGATAACTATAGGTACACTAGTAGGGCTGTCTGGCAAACGGAGGCTGGTTGTAGTCGTCCCCATGTTACTGGCTTTTGCTGTGCTGGTAAGCCTCATTGCAGATCTCAATCGCCCGCAAAAAGGCATGATTAAGGTAGGACAACAGTCCATGATCTCTCTACAAAAAAACATGAGTCAAGACGTAAAATAAAGAAGAATCAACTAATGAACATAGAAAACAACAGAATGAAGACCTCTTTCCTGGTCCTCATTGCATTGTGCCTGCCTCTGCTTGCCTGTGATAAAGAACAGCCGGCAGCCGAGACGACGGCCAAGGCTGCCGTAGAACTCAGCGACGCGGAGGTAGAGAATCTCGTCAAGCGTTCCTGGCAATACGTCGCCATGTACAACGTGAACAACAAGGGATCCATGCTATACGGGGGCTGGAACCTCTGTGACGTGGATACCGAGCTCAAGGATCACACCCTCAAGGTCATTGCACGACCCAACAACGATTCCCTCTACATTAGCTGCCCGCTCGATCTGCGCAAGGAGCCGGTCATCCTCGACATGCCGGCCTTCGATTCGAAGTACGTATCGCTGATGGTGACCGGTTACGACCACTACGTGAACATCCCCATGTCGACCCGCCAGGGTGATTTCAAAAAACCGGAAAAGATGCTGTTCTTCAGCGAACGTACTGAGGGCTATGAGAAAGGCGAGCAGGTCGAGGGCGTCGACCGCACCTTCGAGGCCAGCGGTGATTTTCTCGGGGCCGTGTTTCGGGTCATGCCGCATGCCAACGATGCGGAGCGCTTCGAACGCATCAAGGACCAGATGCAGTCGGTGAAGCTGCTCACCCTGTCCGAGCTGCGTGGCGACAAGGCCAAACCGATCGACGATGTCGAGTTTCCGCCGGTGGGGAAAAGCGACCTGGACGTCTTCGAAAACAACCTGCTTGAAGTGATGCAGTTCGTCTTCAACCACACGAGCTTCGATCCGGACAACGAACTCGATCAGAAGCTGTTGGCTTTGTATAAACCGCTCGGCGTCGTGCCCGGTCAGGCCTATGACCCGGAGCAGGTCGCCAAGCTTGACGGCCAGCGCCTGCGCCAGGTCGCCGAGCGCATCGAGGCCGAGGAGATGGCAAAAGCCGACCGGCTGGCCGCCAGCACCGGGCTGTTCAAGTTAAAAGGTGATATCGGTCTCGACTTGCTGCTGTTCCAGTCCGTCTTCGGCCCCATCGGTCAGCCGGCGGAAGAAGCCGTCTACCCCGCTATCGAGACGACTGACGGCCAGCCGATGACCGCGCTACACGACTACGTGATTCAAATGGCCAGGGATGACATGCCGCCGGCCAAGGCCTTCTGGTCGCTGACCCTCTACGACACCGAGAACGGCTTCTTCATCCCCAACGACCGCAAGAAGTACAGCGTCGGTGAAAACGGCGGTATGAAACTGAACGAGGACGGTGGCATCGCCGTCTACGTCGCTGCCGAAAAACCGGAGGGCGTGCCGGAGGAGAACTGGCTGCCGTTGAACCGCGGCGACTACGGCATCGACGTGGTCCTGCGGCTCTATGTACCCGACCTCGAGGCGTTCGAGCGTTGGGAGCCGCCGAAAGCCGAGCGGATCTAGGGTCGACAGGTCGGCACCGACCAGGAAAATTCGCATGACGATACGACGATGGGGAGAAGTGGCAGGCCAATGTGCAGCCGGTGGTGCCCTTCGAGCTCAACAACGAGTGGAACCTGATCAGCAGAACCATCATGCCGGTGATCTGGCAGGACGACGTGTTTCCTGACACCGGCTCCCAATTCGGCCTTGGGGGATATCAACCTGACCCTGTTCTTCTCACCGCGACAGCCCACCGCGGGCGGCGTGACCTTGGGCGTGGGCCCGGTGTTTGTCCTGCCGACGGCGACGGATTCCAAGCTGGGCGGCAAGAAATGGGGCGCCGGCCCGGCGGGGGTCGCCCTGAAAATGGACGGGCCATGGACCTACGGCATCCTCGCCAACCACGTCTGGTCCTTCGCCGGTGACGATGACCGTCCGGATATCAACAACACCTTCGCTCAGCCCTTCGTGGCCTATACCTGGCCCTCGGCCTGGACGGTCTCGGTCCAGTCCGAGACTAGCTACAACTGGGACACGGAGAGCTAGAGCGTGCCGGTCAACGTCGCCGTGGCCAGATTGGTCATGTTCGGCAAGCTGCCGGTCAGCCTCCAGGGCGGCGTTGGCTACTGGCTCGAATCGCCGGCCGGTGCCGCTGATGACTGGCACTTGCGCTTCCAGGCGAATTTCGTGTTTATGAAATAGGCCATCGGGCGACCATTTATATGCACCATTTACTCAACAGGAGCGCAACATGCCAAAACTTCGATTGATCAATAAGTTTACCTGCGCGATGGCGTTACTTGCAGCGCTAACATTTCAGAATGCGCAGGCGCAGACAGAGATTACGCCCGAGGATGCCCGCGCCATCGCCAAGCAAGCCTATATTTACGGTTTACCACTGGCAGACAGTTACCGCATTCTTTACGGCTCCTTTGTTGATAAGACAAATCCTGAATACAAGGCGCTGTGGAATCAGATCAGGAACCTGTCTCGTGTTTACACCCATGAAGACAGAGAGGTGCAGACACCCAATTCAGATACACCGTACAGCTGGTTAGGACTGGATCTGCGCACTGAGCCTTACGTGCTGACGGTGCCAACGATTGAAAAGGAGCGCTACTTCAGTATCCAGCTGATCGACCTCTATACCCACAACTTCGCCTACATCGGTAGCCGGACGACCGGCAACGATGGCGGCACATTTCTGATCGCCGGACCGAACTGGCAAGGCGAGGCGCCAAAGGGTATCGACAAGGTGATTCGTTCTGAAACCGAATTGGTACTTGCCGTTTATCGGACACAACTGTTCAATCCGAGCGATATCGAAAAGGTAAAGGCTGTCCAGGCTAAATATAAAGTACAGCCCCTCTCTGCGTACCTGGGCAAGCCGGCACCGAAGGCTGCACCCACGATTAATTTCATCAAGCCACTGACACGTGACGAGCTAACCAAATCGCCGAAGATCTTCCAGCAAATCAATTTTGTATTGCAGCTCTGCCCCACGCACGCCTCCGAGGTGGAACTCATGGCGCGTTTTGCCCGGCTCGATATCGGTGCGGGCAAGACCTTCGATATGAGCAAGTTCTCAAAGGAAATCCAGGCGGCTATCGGTCAGGGCATCGCCGATGCCTGGGATGACTTCGCCGAGCTGAAGAAGAAAGCCGAGGCGGGCGAGCTGGGTTCCGGCGATACCTTCGGTACCCGGGAGCACCTGCAAAACAATTATCTCTATCGCATGGCCGCAGCCGTGCTCGGTATCTGGGGCAACAGCGCGCAAGAGGCGATTTACCCGTCTTACTATGTCGATTCAGAGGGTCGCAAGCTCGATGGCGCCCACCGTTATACTATTTATATGTCGCCAGACCAGTTACCGCCGGTCAACGCATTCTGGTCACTGACCATGTATGAATTGCCGGACAGCCTGCTGGCGGCCAATCCCATTAATCGCTACCTGCTCAACTCGACCATGCTCGAGAATTATGTGCGCGATGATGACGGCGGTATCATGCTCTATATCCAGCACAACTCCCCAGGCAAGGAAAAGCAACCGAACTGGTTGCCGGCACCGAAGGGGCCGTTCTCCGTGATCATGCGCCTCTACTGGCCGAAGGCGGAAGCCCTGGATGGCAGCTGGACACTGCCAGCGCTGAAGCGGGTGCAGTAGTAGTGTCGGTGGGGCATGACGGTGCTGGGCCGCAGGTGCAAAGGCTCACATAAAACAGCGAAACCACAATTCACAAGCTAAGGAGAAACAGATGGCGACAAGAAACAACAGCATGAAACTATCCCTGCTAGGCATCATCGCCTTGTGCCTGCCGCTGGTGGCCTGTGATAAAGAACAGCCGACAGCCGAGACGAATCATGATCAGGTGCAGAACCTGACCGGCGAATCGGCTTTGCCGGCGACGCCCTACATGGGTGGACCCGTCGAGCTGGTGGAGGCGCCGAACGGTGCCGTCGCCAACAAGCGCATCCTCGACGGTATCGGTGAGGTGGCCTGGGTTGAGCCCACCATCGAACAACCCGCCGAGGGAATCTGGGTGTTCGGCGGCTATGGCCTGGCGCCCATTTCGATCATCGATACCGAGGAGGGCCTGATCGCCTTCGATACCGGCGATACCAAACACGACGGCGAAATCCTGCTGGAGGCGATCCGCACGGTCAGCGACAAGCCGATCAAGGCCATCATCTATGGTCACTCGCATACCGCGTTTGGCGCCGGGGTGCTTGCGGAGGGGCAGGAGGACCTGATCATCATCGGTCACCCCAACCTGAACGCCGTGGTCGAGGCGAACGCCAAGGCAGCCGGATTTCCCGCCTATTTTCCAGAAATCGGTCCTCACCTGACGGCGCGAGGGCTGATCCAGTTCAATGCCTTCATGCCGAGCGAGGGCCCGGATGCCTGGGTCGTGCCAACCACACTTCCCGAAGATTTCACAATGGCGTACCTTCCTGTCAACACACCGGTCGAAGACGGCCAGGAAATGACCGTGCTGGGTCAGAAGATGCAGTTCTTCACCAAATATGGCTCCGATGACAAGGTGCACACCACCGTCTGGTTGCCGGACCGCAAGATCCTCTTCACCACCTTGCTCTGGTCCAGCCCGCCACAACTGTACTCGGTGCGCGGCGATGTGTTCCGCGATCCGCGTGAATGGATCGAGGGCCTGAAGTTCAACCGCAACCTCGAGCCCGAGGTGCTGATTTCCGCCGCGGCGCGCCCGGTCGTCGGCAAGGAAGAGGTGCAGAAGCGCCTCGAAGGCTACCTGGACGGGGCGAGCTTCGTGCTGGACCAGACCCTGCGCGGCATCCTTGGCGGCAAGGGCCCGGACGATCTGCGACACCTGGTGCGTCTGCCCGACTACCTCAGGGAAGTGCCCAACAACCTGGAGAACTACGGCGAGGTGTCATCCTATCCACCCGCGATCTACTACCAGTCTGTCGGCTGGTACGACAATGACGCTGCGAACCTGGCACCCGTGGCACCGCTGGACGAGGCCAAGCGAATCGTGCCGCTGATGGGCGGTCGGGACAGCGTGCTGGCGGCGGCGCAACAGGCGATGGACAACAAGGAATACAGCTGGGCCGCCCAGCTGGTCAATTATCTCTACCGGCTGGACCCGTCTGACGCAGAAGCTCGCAAGATCAAAGCCGGTGCGCTGCGCCAGATGGCTTACGTGTCGACCGGCGCCAATAACCGTGCCCACCTGATGTCACAGGCCCTGGCGCTGGAAGGCAAAATCGCGCTACCCCGTGTTATCCCGCCGGCACCAGAGACGGTCGCGGCCTTCCCTGATGCTTTCGTCGATTACTTCCGGGTGCGCATCGACCCGGTCAAAAGCGGTGACACCGATCGCGTACTGCGTTTCGATTTTCAGGATGGTACGCGTGCCGGGCTGCACGTACGCCGTGCGGTAGCCGAGTTCATTGACGATCCTGACAGTTACCCGCGCAAGCCGGATATCGTGCTGCAGCTATCCGGCGAGGCCTGGGCCAGTGTTTACCTCAGCGCAGCGCCCATCGACGAATTGATCGAGAACGGTCAGATCACTGTGACATCGGGTGATGCAGCAGAGGCGGCACGGGTGCTTAATGTGTTCGATCGATATGACCCCAAACGGGCTGTCGTGATGCCACCCACGTCGCTGGTGCAGGGTCACATGTAGGGCTGGTGTGTCTGCACCTGGAGAGATAAGGAGAACATTGCATTGTACCCTCTCGCTACTCCAGACCAAGCGAATCAAATCCAGATAGCTGATTTACAGATACTTTAGATATTTGTTAAACATAGTCCATTCTGGCCACTTATTGCACCCTACCAGTTGGTAAGAGTCTGGACGCTTTTTTACCAATGTGTTGAACCACGAAAGCAAACTCGTGTACTAGTCCGCATTTCTCACCAGGCGGCGTAGAACACTGATAAGGAATTGGCTCTCATGAGAAAATTCGAATGATCGCAAATACAGCGTGTTTTTCAACAGTGCCTATCACGGTTCAGGCTGGTCTTCGCCTGCCCAAGATCGTAGGTTGCCGTGCGCACCAGAACCGGCCACCGAACTGAAGATGCGCGGTGCGCATGGCGCACCCTACGGCTTCTTCACTCAAACCGTAGCGATGGCTACGCTGTTCGCTTCCAGAGCGGCGCTTACGAACGCGAATCCTGCGCCTGCTTCCGTGATCCTGGTGAGAAATGCGGGCTAGACCCCGTCCCCAGCGTTCGGCCTGAGTGAGCGTTTATTTCTTGTCCTCGCTCGATTTGACCACGAGCATAGTCACTAAAAACGCTGCAACCGCGATCGTTCCGAAGATTACGATCATGCTCATCAGTCCGACCGAGTTGCCGAACATCAAGTCAATCCACTTGTCCATGAATACCCCCACATAGATAATCAATAAATTAGTAAATTATAAATTCTTAATTTTACTATTTCGATCAATACCAATATTGACGGGTATCAAGTATTCTTCTCATTGACGAAAATGTCAAAATGATCAGACTTTCCAATATGCAGGCCGGGCGGCTGTCCAGCCTTTTATGAACTTTGCAATTTCTGAGGGGCTAGCCCGCATTTCTCACCAGGATCACGCGGGCTACCACAGGGCTTGCGGCTGGACCGGCCGCTAGCAAGCCCGTGTCGCGAGCCAAATCTACGTCATCTGCACCGATTGTTTTTCTTGATTGCGTACCTGCGCCCGTCAATGAGGATAAGGCCGTCTCTGTACTCTATGATTGCAGACTCCTCGAAGCCCTCGCCGTAAAGCAACATTAGGTAGCTGTCTTCATCTTTGTCGACGACTTTCCAAGATCCATTACGGGTTCTTGTAGAATGCCCGAACGAAGAACCGGTGTCCGACTCGCTGATCTCCGACTTGGCTATACGATGTTGAAAGCTGCCGTCACTGCACAGATACAGGTCCTCCCTGCGCCGCCCGTCATTGGCGTCATCCCACAGAGACAGCCGCTTACCAGACAACATGTAGTACCAGTCTCGCGCATCCGGACCCGCTCTACGCTCGATGAATTTCACGCTTGCTGCAATGTCTTTGGCCTCGGACGCAAAACCATCCCAATCCTTTTCCGCTGCAGCTGCCAGCAGGACGATACCCTGGCCGTCGTCACCGATCAAGCCTGCAGCGATACCTTTAACCAGCTGGCGATCAAAAATGCCAACCACATCCACCCAAACACCAGTACCATTTTCAGCTTCCAGCTCTTTGACGCTGCTGGTCGCAACGACAGCGATCCTGTCATCCTGGTAACCCTCAAGCAGATAGTCCTTGGCGATTTGCTCGGTCAGACCCGGCCAGTTTCTGACCATGACCGTATTGTCACTCTCTGCCGATTCAAAGTAAGTGAGACCATAGTCCCTAATGACCCGATATTTGTCACCGATCTCGATCGAATAGCCCTGCTCGCCATTCGTATAAATCTCCGCCGAGCTGATAACAGGCAGCATGAAGACCAAAAAAAGCCAGCGTTTCAGGTTCACCATGTTCATCGATCGTCCACCTAAGATTTCTCAACACATATTTGTCAGATTGCTTTCGCGCAATCTTTCTCGGTCACAAGGATAACACGCATCGCTCATCCACGCGCTGTCTCGGCATTTTCAGTTTGTATCCAATAACTTAGTCAATACGGCTATGGCCCGCCACGAGCGATCCTGGGCGCTCCGCCGGCAGGTCAAGCCGCAGCTCGCACCAGCTTCAAGGGAACAGGTGCAAGAAGTCGCTCGGCAAAATCGCCGCGTTCGATCAGACTTTTCCATGCTCAGGCATAGTGTTTTACTTGAGCTAGCGTTAAGATCTGATGCTGAGGATCGATGGTAATGATCCTGGGCTTCCTTTTCTGACGGCTTTCTCAAAACGCGACAAAATAGTAAGTTGACCTTAACTTACTGACTAAAAAGGATTTTTTAGAGTCGCAATCCCGATGCGTTCAGTTTTATCGAGCAAAACTTGTTGCTTTCGCAGAACCATTGACGCCCAGAATCGCAGCCAGGTCTTGGGCATGCGCCAGGGACAACTGAGCAAAAGCGAAGTAAACGAATGCAGAAAGCAGCGCGACAAATTATTGCACAAGCAGAAACCCACAAGCTTCCAACATTACCGCATATTCTGCTGCACCTGCTCGAGGCCTGCCAGGATGAAAATGTTTCATTCGAAAAACTCGCCAACATCGTTCGATATGACCCCGCTCTCTATTTGAAGATTGTCTTAGCCTGCAATCGCGACTGCGCCGGTACAGACAACCTCGAAGAGTCACTGGATCGCCTGGGCCTGCACACGGTCAAGACTATTGCCATCACCTCGGCAGTACAGCAGTATTTCTCGAGAAGCGATCGACGCCGGAATGCATTTTTGAAACAACACTGGCGACACGCGATCATGTGCGGATGTCTTGCAGAACGACTGGCGAGAAATCACGGTTACGAACATCCTGAGGAGGCCTGGTTCGCGGGCTTGGTCCACGATGCCGGCCAGCTCGTCCTGGAAGCAGCCTATCCAGACGCCTTTGCTTCGGCGCCACCTAACTCCGGCGAGCAACACAACGTGGATGCCATAGAGCGTGCCCAGTTTGATACGACGCATAACCATGTCGGCGCGCATCTGCTAATTTCCCGCAAAAACAACCCGCTTCTCGCCGACGCGATCATGTACCACCACGAGCCCCTGGCTAAAATCCTTGACGCGCACCCGCTAGTCAAGATTGTGAACCTTGCCAATCAGCTGAGCCAAGACCAGCCTGAAGACACCAGCGAACAGACTTTGAACGCAGCCAAGCAACTGCTTGGGCTTAGCGTCAGCCAGATTGAGGATCTGACCCGCGACTGCAGCGCGCAGATCGAAAAAGTCCTGGATGAGTATGACGTAGAACTGAATCACGATGATGCCGATGTCAGCTATAACATCGTGGCCCTTGATCGTTCAAAACAGGACCAGTTAGCCGAACAGATACGTAACATCGCTATGCTTGACGGCGTCCATCAGCATCTCTCTCGGATCCAAGGAAAACGCGCACTGCTGCAGGCTCTGCAGAGAAACATATCTGTGCTGTTCGGCATAAATGACTGCATCCTTTTCCTGTACAGCGCTGCGGATGACAATGTTCAGACTTTGTCTACACTGGAGAACGAAGCGCGTTTGCAACATGTCAAGATTCCGCTTGAACCCGGCCGCAGTATCGTGACCGACGCTCTGCTCGAATTGCGTGCGCTTCATACCTTCGAGCGACAGCAAGCTCAACTCTCGGTATTGGATCGCCAGTTGATCGGCCTCCAAAACAGGGAAGGGCTGTTTTGTCTGCCGTTGATATCTCAGAATGCCGCGATTGGCTCGCTGGTTCTAGGGATCGACCAGGCAAACCTGCCGGCTTTGATGAATCAACAAGGACTGCTGAGACGGTTTGCTACTGAACTCGCCAGCACGATCAGTGTGTCCTTGATTGACTTCCGTGACGAGCAGGATATTCAAGAGACGCCCGACGTCGAAAAGATACTCAAGACCAGGGCAAGAGAAGTCATCCATGAGGCGGCCAATCCTCTCAGCATCATCAACAATTATCTGGAGATTCTTTCCATCCAACTGGAAGGCGACGACCCCGCGCAACAAGATCTAGAAACGATAAGGAGTGAGATACACCGGGTCAGCACCATACTGGAGAATCTCTCCCGCCCCTCAATGGCTGAACTCGATGCCAGCGAAACGGCGTCGGTCGATATCAACGCACTGATAGCCGATTTGTCTCACATGTTCCAGACCTCCCTGTTCGGCACGCACGAAATTGATCTTGTGCTGGACCTGGATGAGGACATGCCGCGGATGACGACCAACGCGGATGCGATCAAGCAAATCTATACCAATCTTATAAGGAATGCTGTCGAGGCCCTCCCTGCAGAAGGGCAGATAATGGTCTACACTCAAGACAAGGTAAATGTCGATGGAAAAATACACGTCGAAATTTGTGTTGCCGACGACGGGCCGGGCATTCCAGCAGAGATGTTACCTGATTTGTTCTCACCGGCAGCGACTAAGAAAGGTGAAGGACATGCAGGCTTGGGGCTGACTATTGTAAAGAATCTCGTAAAGGAACTGCATGGCTCCATCAGTTGCAGGAGCAGCGAAAAAGGCACGAGTTTTCATATTCTCCTGCCAAGAAATATACGGAAGCTCTGAATAATTCATCCGTGAATTATCAGAGCACGGGAAACAAAAAATGCAATTTTCTGTTTCCCCCATTTTCAATCGTTTGAGGCGATTTGAAATGGCGGCGCATCCGTGCGCCGCTGAAACTCTGAATAAATCAGGGTTTCCATAACATTATAAAAGCGCCTGTGCGGCTACTTGTAGACAACCAAGCTGAGTCAAGCTCAAGGCGCCCTTGCACTATAGGGTAAAAAAATGAGCAGTAATGAACCGAATATTCTCATCGTTGACGATGACCCCCTGGTATTGAAAAGCCTGAGAGACCTACTCGCGATACGTGGTCTTGCCGCCGATACCGCTATTGGCGGCCGCGAAGCGATCGTCTGCCTCGACCAGATGGAATACGATCTGGTGTTACTGGACCTGCAAATGCCCTATGTCAACGGGCATGATGTGATGCGCCACATTAACCGAAAGCAGATAAAGACCTCCGTCATCGTAGTCAGCGGTGAAACCTCATTTGAAGCCGCCCGGGACGCCTGCTCCCAGGGCGCTTATGATTTTCTGCGCAAGCCCTATGCGACGGATGAATTATTGATCACGATAAACAATGCGTTGAACGAGATCAATCTGGAAAAACAAAACCGTCATATCACGCGCCAGTTGCGCGACTCCGAGCACCTGCACCGTTACCTGGTGAACACTTCTCCTGACATCATTTATATCCTCGATCAGGACGGGCATTTTACCTTTATCAATGAACGTATAGAGACCTTATTGGGTTACAGCTCCAGAGAACTGACCGGCAAACACTATTCGTATCTGGTACATCAAGATGATATCGAGGCTGCTCGCTATGTATTCAATGAGCGCCGCGCGGGTGACCGTGCCTCACGCAATGTCGAGTTGCGCCTGAAGTACAAAGATGACGACTCGAAACATGTGTTTGACACGCGCACGCTACCGATTGAGCTCAGCTCGATGGGTATGTACAAAGACGATGATCGCTCCCAGAAGAGAACCTACCTCGGGACTTATGGGGTTGCACGCGACATAACAGAACGCAAACGCGCGGAAGAGACCATCAACTTCCAGGCATATCACGATTTGCTGACCAACCTACCCAACCGCGCCTTATTGAGAGACCGACTTGGTGTTGCGATATCACAAGCAAAGCGTGAGAAAGAAATGCTGGCGGTGATGTTCCTAGACCTGGATCGTTTTAAGAATATCAATGATACGCTTGGTCATGTGGTCGGTGATGAATTGTTACAGCAGGTGAGTGCACGGCTAAAAAGCTGCGTGCGCGAAGGGGACACTCTTGCTCGCTTTGGGGGTGACGAATTCACGCTCCTGCTGCCAAAAATCGGCAAAGGCGAGGGTGATACCAGCAGAATTGCACAGAAAATCAATGAAGTATTGCGAGACCCCTTCATCATCGATGGCAATGAGCTTTATGTCAGTGCCAGCATTGGAATCTCGATATATCCACGCGACGGCACAGACATGGAAACATTGATCAAGCATGCCGACATCGCGATGTATCATGTCAAAGATACTGGCAAAAACAATTTCAAGTTTTACAGCAGTGACATGACGACGCCTTATTTCCAGAATCTTTCTCTTGAAACTGGCATTCACAAGGCACTGGAAAACGATGAATTTCATTTGGTCTATCAGCCCCAGATAAACATCAAGTCTGGCGAAATTGTTGGGGTTGAAGCGCTGTTGCGTTGGGAACATGCAGAGTATGGATTAATTTCCCCGGCCGAATTCATTCCATTCGCTGAAGAAACTGGCATGATTGTTGAGATTGGCCATTGGGTTCTGCATCAAGCCTGCACTGAGTTGAAACGCTGGCGCGATGCCGGCCTTCCGGAGATTCGAATGTCCATCAATATGTCAGCGCGCCAGCTGGCTGAGAAAAAGATCGTCAAATACCTCGCCGACACATTGCGGGACTACCGCATTCCGGGCCATTGCCTGGAAATCGAGATCACCGAAAACACAATCATGAGCGACATGGATGCAATGATTCATAAACTGAAGGAGCTCAGCAAGAAGGGTGTGAATATTGCAATCGACGACTTTGGCACCGGCTACTCCTCGCTCAGTTACTTGCACAAACTCCCGATACACACGCTCAAGGTTGACCGGACCTTCATCAGGGAAGTGAACATATTGCAGACCGGCAAATCCATCATCAACACGATCGTTGCAATGGTCAAAGGTCTTGGCTTGAACGTGATTGCCGAGGGTGTTGAGACCCAGCAGCAGCTGGATTATCTGAGGGAAATCGACTGCAATGAAGCACAGGGGTTTCTGTTCTGCAAGCCGTTGACGGCTGATGTCGTGGCGCAATTGCTAATACAGGAGCCTTATGCTGTGCCGGGCTCGAACCCTGGTATGCACCGCAGTCGACATCGAACCCACTAGCCCGTCATTGCGAGCCGCGGTAGCGGCGTGGCAATCTCCAGAATCTTGCGTTTTCCTTGAATCAAGGAATTTCAAGTTGCTCGCAACCGAATAGTGAAGATAACACTTTGATATCAGTATGCGGTCTCATCAGGCACTGCTACGCGGGAGCAGTGACAGCACCTCGTTCTGTCCTGTATACGGGAACTCAGTCCGGCCTGCGCGCGTTCTCTTGCTCTTCCTGCTCCATCCGGTCCATCATCGCATCCATTTCTTCATCGCTCGGATTATCACGATTGTCGTCATGAAATTGGAAATCAGGATGGCTCTC
>JARFQK010000162.1 GCA_029287815.1 Gammaproteobacteria bacterium | reverse complement strand
ATCCCGCAGCTCGTCGACATGGTCGAGCAAGCGCCATAGCCCGGCAACACCGACGTCGTAGATTTCGCGCACGCCGATGCGGTAATACTGCAGGGTACGGGCCGCTTCGCGGGCCACTCTGACGTCGGAACTGCCGCCGGTGACAATCGCAACGCGTGGCGGGTCCTCGGCAACCGCGATGCGGCCCAGGATAGCCGTGTGCGAGAACGGGTCGTAGTCCAGGAAATCCGCCAGTTCGCTGGATAAGCCAGCGAATTTTTTCTCATCCAGGCGCGTCAGCAGAAGCGTTTCCTCCGCCTTGAGTGCGCCCTGCACCAGGCGATTGATCTGATCCGAGGTCTTGCTGGCACAAAAAATCGTCTCGTCAAACCCAAGACGCTGTTTGCGTGAAGTATCGGGGGTCAGGTCCCAGTCACCGTTCATTGCCCGGCCTCAGAAATGCACTGCCCATGCGGTAGGACTGAAAGGACACCGGATGTTCGACGCCTGCCGCCGATAAGAGATCGCCGATTTGATCACGCAATGCCTCGGCCTTTGAGGGATCGAGTGCTCGAATCGTCTCGGCATCCAGTTCGATCACAATCGCCTCGCTGCGCACGCGACAGCGAGCGGTTCTTGGGGTTAACTCACGCTGCACGAGTCGTTCGGCGTGATAAATGGCCTCGAGCACCCGGGGATCGATTGCGATGCCGGTCTCAACCCGACTCGACAGGCAGGGTGATGCCGGCAGCTCGGCAAGGTCGTTTAGCGCAAGCACTCGTGCGACGGACCGTACGGCTTCCTTGTTCAAACCGGCCTCGACATAGGGGTGACGAACGCCATATGCGGCCGCCGCGCGCAGGCCGGGGCGGTAATCGCCTAGATCGTCAGTGTTGGTCCCGGATACCAGAACACAGTCCACCGCATCGGCCATCGTCGAGTAGAGATTGCTCTTGCAGTAGAAACAGCGATCGTGCGGATTCGCGATATAGTTCGCGTCGTCGAACTCACGGGCATCGATCAGATCGAGGCGCCAACCTTCACGATTCGCGTAGTCCCGCACTCGAACGCTGGCGTCGTCCGGCACTGCGGGCGAGACCGCGTGCACCATGCGTGCGTCGTTGCCCAGCACTCGGTGAGCGGCGACGGCAAGGGTCATGCTGTCCACGCCGCCACTGACAGCCACGGCCAGCGGACCGATGTCCCTCAGAGCAGCCTCGAGACGATGCAGATGATTAGCCCGCATTTTTCACCTGAGTCACGGTCGTGTTCGTAAGCGCTGCTCTGGAGCGAAAAGCGTAGCCATAGCTAAGATTCAAGCGAAGTAACCGTAGGGTGCGCCGTGCGCACCGCGAATCGTCAGTTGGCGAACCGGTTCTGGTGCGCACGGCGCACCCTACGGTCTTTCGCAGATGGAGACCAGCCTGAACCGTGATAGGCAGGCTTAGATAACACGCTGTGCTTTTGATCATCATTTTTCTCCGAAGCATCAATGACTTATCAGAATCCTACGTCGCCTGGTGAGAAATGCTGGCTAATCATCTTGCTGATCCTGGATCGATGATTCATCGCGATCATTCTCGAGATCGAGGGCATGGACGTCGCGTCGCCGTTGCTCGCGGCCCGCATGGCCGCCAGGTGTGCCGGCGAGGTCGGCCATCTCGGCTTTACGTGTCTTCACCCCGTCCGGACGCACGGTGCGTTTCACGCGCACTTGTTCGCCGTCCAGCGTGTGGCACACGTTGGCGCGCGCCAGCGTGGCGCGGTTGACCGTGTGCCAGCGAACGCCCAGGGTAGTGGTTTCTGTCAGACACAGGTCCAGGATTGCATCGCTCTGCGTTACCTCTCCCAGCACCTGGATATGGATGGCGAGTCTCCCTTTCTTGCCGAACACCGGCGTCTGTATCACGTCGAGAACACCGGGAAACTGACGCAGCTGTTCAAGACCGACGGCAAGATCTTCAGGCGTCTGATCATCGACTTCGAACTGGCATACCACGACGCTGCTATTGCCGTGGTGCGAGCGCTGGGTATCGAATACATTGACCAGACACACATTGCTCAATCCGGCAAAAGTTTTGCTGCCGAATCCATAACCGCGTCCAAGCAGCAGGCTGGGAGACCCTGGCGGTCCGAAGGAGGGGTCGAGATGCTTGAGGATAGCGGCGCCGGTGGGTGTGACGCGTTCACCCTCGAAACCGTCGTCGAATACGGGGAACCCCTTGATGAGCTCAGCGGTCGCGGGTGCGGGGACAGGCAGCCAACCGTGGGCACTGAAGACTCGGCCGCGGCCGAGGGGCAGCGGCGAGCACGACCAGCTCGTCGCGCCGCTGTGCTCGATCAGCCAGGCGGCGGCAATGATATCGGCGATCGAGTCCCAGGCGCCGACTTCGTGGAATGCCACGTCATCGATATCGCTGCCGTGCACCGCAGCTTCGGCTTCGGCGAGCAGTTCAAAGATAGCGATTGCGCGCTGCTTGACGGGGGTAACGAGGTTGCTGTTTTGCAGCAGCTCGCGTATCTGGCGCCAGTGGCGGTGCTGATGCCTTGCCGACTGTGTCGGTTCCGTTACCTCGAAGCGATGCCCGGTCAAGCAACCGTCATTGTGCCGCAGGGCGCACACGTCCAGATCGGGCGCTAGACCGCTGCCGCGGATGGCCTCGTACAGCGGCGCCTCCCACTCACGATGGTAGTCGAGCATTGCCGCTGCGAACATATCGCCGGCGATACCACCAACCGGGTCCAGGTGGATATGCATGCTTCACTCTGGGCTTTATATAAGACCCTTGATATTATGCGGCAAAGCCATCAAAACTAAGTCTCACAATTTGTGTCGAAATTCGCCGGATATTTTCGGTGTGCGGTTGCTCGAGGAGACCACAAATACTTTCGGGTACATAGCGTGGTTGCTCGTTTAGTTCCGATTGAACCAACAGGGTAAAAACCAAACTGGCTTGATAGCTTACGCGACCCACCACTCCAAGGAAAGACCGGGCAAGTTCTGCGATGACATATCCAAAGGCATGGAGCATGGTTAGCCCGGAGTCACGAACGGTACAGCTGCCCGAGTTTGGAGACGTCGTGGAATTTCGGGAGGGCGGTGGCCTGCATTATCATTATGAGCGGCTGGCGGCATAATACCGTACGTTTTGAGTTTTCGGGAACTACAGCCTATGACTGGCATTATCACTGCAGTGGCCAGGCTCGCATCATGAAAGCCATACCGATTCTGATTATCCTGAGTTTGATTCTGATTGTCGCTTGCTCAACGGTGGACAAGCGAGATCGCACCGTTTACCAACAGAATATTCAAGCGGACCGCACCATTTTGACCGATCAGGAATATCCGGTTCACGCGTTGCGCGTTGTGACGCTGAATCTTGCGCATGGTCGAAGAGACAGCTTGAACCAGCTCTTGGTCAACAATGATACCTTCAGGCACAACCTGGATTCGATCGTGGCTGTTCTTGACCGAACCAAACCCCATGTCATTGCGCTGCAGGAGGCGGATGCAGCATCGCGTTGGAGTGGTAATTTTGATCATGTGTCCTATCTTGCGGTCACTGCCGGATATCCGTGGCGCGTGCATGCGATTAATGCGAAGAACTGGCTGTTCTCATTTGGTACCGCTTTGCTGTCTGCGCTCCCATTGGTCGATACGATTGAACATACATTCGAGTCCTCACCGCCGACGTTGGATAAAGGCTTTGTACTTGCCCAAATCCAGTGGCCGTTCGATGATGGAGCAGAGTCGCGCAGTGTCGATCTGATTTCAGTCCATCTCGATTTCTCGAGGCAGATGGTGCGCGAACAACAGGTCAATGAATTGCAGAGTGTGCTGCAGGCTCGAATGAATCCGACCATCATCATGGGCGATTTCAACAGCGAGTGGCTGAAAGAAGCATCGACGATCAGAGCGCTTGCAGAAGAATCCCGTTTCACCACTTATCAGCCCGAGTCGACCGGTTACGAGACTTACAAGGGTAAACGTCTCGATTGGATCCTGATCACCAAAGATCTGGAATTTGTCGATTATCGGGTGCTGCCCGACACTCTGTCAGATCATGCGATGCTGGTGGCGGATATACGCTTCAGAGCGAGCACTGATGATGCGAATCCGTTATAACCCTTATCTGACCTGACAATACTGTCATCGTGCTTCCTGCATGATCGGGCAGTGTCGAGGCACGAATCGTCGCTATCGCGTTGTCATAATGATTCAACCATGACCGTAGGGTGCGCACGGCGCACCCTACGCTTCGCTGATTCAGACGATCAGTGGCATGCCTGAAAGGTACTGGTGGAATCTGACAGCAAGAGCCGAGATCACCAGGCCGATCACCACTATCACGACCTCGCGGCCCCAGCCACCGGTCACTTCTGGTTTGACCCAGGCGCCATCTCGACGGTTGATCATCGCCATGGAGACTACCGTCCAGACAGCCACTGCGCCGAAGACCAGCAGCGACTTGCTGTCACCATTCATTAGCAGATGTGCGATTGCCCACAACAACACACCGATCAGCTGAGGGTGGCGCAGAATTCGTTTGATACGCGTAGGGAAACTGGCCGCGACCATCAGTATGAAGCCGATGACGGCCAACAGCATGGCAGGGTGGCGTAAGCCTGGAGGTGGTGAATACACATGATCCGGAACGGTGTTGCGCCAGCCGAAAACGATCAGTAGCAAGCCAGCGATCAATAACAGGGAGAAAATGGCCTGATACGGGCCGTTGCCCAGTCGCACTACGAACTGTTGTCGCGTAGCGGGTGCAACTGATGGAAAAAGGTGGACCAGAATCCAGATCGATAAACCCGATATCAACATCGCCATAGTAGAGCCCTCGTTTGATCTTGGGGTCGAACACGCTGATTCTGTCATAGAGTATCGAGTCGGATCCAATGCTTTTGTAAGCGGAGGCCGGATATGGCATCCTCCAGATCTGGCTGAAACAAATCCGCTTGATATCGAATGAACGAGAACGCCAATGATCTGCCGATCCTGGGCTGGCGAGAATGGCTGGCGTTACCCGATCTGGGCATTGAGCATATCAAAGCTAAGGTCGATACCGGTGCGCGCACATCCGCGCTACATGCTTTTCTGGTCACACCTTTTCAGCGTGATGGATCAGATTGGGTGCATTTCAATATTCATCCCTGGCAAAGAAACAGCCGTGATGTCGTAGAATGTGAGGCGGCAGTCAAGGACAGACGCATCGTCACTGACTCGGGCGGACACAGGGAATATCGCTACGTGATTGAGACCTCGATTGTGCTGGGACCCAAGCACTGGATGGCGGAGGTGACATTAACCGACCGTGACACGATGCAGTTCCGGATGCTGTTGGGCCGCACCTCGCTCGACGGCCGGTTCCTGGTGAATCCGGCAGCGTCCTACCGGGTTGGAAAGAAACCCGGTAAACACAAGACCAAACGCCACTAGGCCAGAGACGGAAACCGAAATGAAAATTGCAGTGCTTTCCCGCAATAAAACCCTGTATTCCACGCGACGCCTGGTCGAGGCCGCAAAGGCGGCTGGGCATGAGGTCAGAGTCGTGGATGTGTTGCGTTGCTATATGAACATCACGTCACTCAAACCGTCTATTCATTATCGCGGCGAGGTGCTCGAAGGTTTCGATGCTGTCATTCCACGCATCGGTGCCTCTGTCACGTTTTATGGCACAGCGGTACTGCGCCAGTTCGAGATGATGAACGTGTTCCCGCTCAACGAGTCGGTTGCGGTAACGCGCTCGCGTGACAAGCTGCGCTCTGCACAGTTGCTGGCCCGAAAAGGTATCGGGATGCCGGTGACCGGCTTTGCGCACAACCCTGACGATATTCAGGATCTGCTCGAGGAGGTCGGTGGTGCGCCGCTGGTGATCAAATTGCTCGAGGGCACACAGGGTATCGGGGTCGTGCTTGCGGAAACGAGAAAAGCGGCGGAGAGCGTGATTCAGGCGTTCATGGGTCTCAAGGCGAACATTATGGTCCAGGAGTTCATCAAGGAAGCCGGCGGTTCGGATATACGCTGTTTGGTGGTCGGCGAAAAAGTCGTCGCGTCGATGAAGCGTCAGGGGCCCGAAGGTGAATTTCGTTCAAACCTGCACCGCGGCGGCACTGCCAGCCTGATTCGGCTCACGCCAGAAGAACGTTCGACAGCTGTACGTGCTGCCAAAATCATGGGGCTGGAAGTGTGTGGTGTTGACCTGTTGCGCTCGAATCACGGCCCGGTGGTGATGGAAGTCAATTCGTCACCGGGATTGCAGGGTATAGAGGAGGCGAGCGAGAAGGATATCGCGGGCATCATCATCGCGTATCTCGAAAGACGCGTTGCTGACGTTGCCCACCGGGGGTCGCGCTCGAGGACGCGTGGCAAGGGCTGAGGCTGAATCAGCCGCTTTTCTTACAAGTATTGATACCCAGCATCGCATAGGGCGGGCACCAGCCAATGACCGCAGTGGCTAGCGGCACGATACCGATCCAGCCCCAGACCGTCTGTGGGCCGACAAAGACGAGGCTGATCAAGCCGATGCCGGTGACTGCCCGGATGATCCGCTCTGTATTTCCGATATTTTGCTTCATTTTGCCATCTCAGTGCTGTGTTATCGATTGAAAAGTGTACATGGCGCATGACCCGATATCAGTGACATAGTCACTTACGCTTCACGGTTCGATGATGTTTTTTGACCAGCCCGCATTTCTCACCAGGCGGCGTCGCGCTTTGATAAGGCATTGGCCCGATTCAGAAAGTTCGGATGATCGCAAATACAACGTGTTTTTCAAGCATGCCTATCACGGTTCAGGCTGGTCTTCGCGTCCGTAAGCTTGCT
>JARFQK010000161.1 GCA_029287815.1 Gammaproteobacteria bacterium | reverse complement strand
CCCTCAAGACGAAGGTTGCCTTCACTTCCCAGTTCATTATCAGATCGATATAGCGTTGGCGATAGCGAGTCTCGGTATCGGTCAAGCCGTGGAATTTCTCGGGCAGCGGGCGCAGGGCTTTGGTCAGCAACCGAATGTTGTCAAGCTTGATCGACAGCTCTCCAGTCTTTGTTCGAAACATCACGCCTTCAGCCCCAATCAGATCACCGATGTCCCATTTCTTGAAGCCTTCGTTATAGACGCCGGGTGGCAGGTTGTCGCGCTGCAGAAACAGTTGTATCTGTCCGGACATGTCCTGCAGTTTCGTGAAACTGGCCTTGCCCATCACGCGCTTGGCCATCATGCGTCCGGCAACGCTAACGCGAACCTGCAGTTCCTCGAGTTCTTCCGCAGTCTTGTCCTGATACGCCTCGTGCAGACCCGCGGCTAGCGAGTCACGTCGGAAATCATTCGGAAAAGCCGGCCCCTGCTCTCTGAGGGCTGCCAGCTTTTCGCGACGCTGGGCGATCAACTTGTTTTCATCGTCCAATGTCGGTGTGTTATTTTCATCACTCATGTCAAAACACTATCTCATTCGGGGTGTTGTTGCTTCGGGCACGGTTAGCAGCCCATTCCAGCACACGGACCTGGCACTGCGCCACAGCGTTCAATCCCACGCCACTGTTTGTTCACAGCCCAGTCTTCAGACTAGCCTCGATGAATAGATCGATCCCGCCATCGAGCACGGCCTGGGTATTACCGGTTTCCACATTCGTTCGCAGATCCTTGATGCGCGACTGGTCCAGCACGTAGGAGCGAATCTGGCTCCCCCAGCCAATATCTGACTTTGTATCCTCGATGGCTTGTTGATCGGCGCTACGCTTTAGCATTTCCAGCTCATACAATTTGGCTTTGAGCTGTTTCATCGCAGTAGCCTTGTTTTTATGCTGGGACCGATCGTTCTGGCACTGTACCACGACACCGGTCGGCATGTGCGTGATGCGCACGGCAGATTCCGTGCGGTTGACGTGCTGGCCGCCGGCTCCGCTTGCCCGGTATACATCGATACGCAGATCCGCAGGATTGATGTCGATATCGATTTCGTCGTCTATCTCGGGCGATACGAATACCGCAGCGAACGACGTGTGACGCCGGTTTCCGGAATCGAACGGCGATTTTCGCACCAGGCGATGGACACCGGTTTCGGTCCGCAAACGACCAAAAACGTAGTCGCCAGCGAAACGCACGGTGGCGCTCTTGATGCCTGCAACCTCGCCCGCCGAAACTTCGATCAATTCGGTTTCGAAGCCGTGTGCTTCGCCCCAGCGCAGATACATCCGCAGCAGCATTTCAGCCCAATCTTGTGCCTCGGTACCACCGGATCCGGCCTGCACATCGAGAAAAGCATTGCAGGCATCCATGTCACCGGAGAACATTCGCCGAAACTCGAGTTCCTCGACCTTGCTCTGAAGGTCGGCCAGATCGCTTTGAACCGCCTCGACGCTGTCTTCATCGTCCTCTTCGACGGCCATCGCCAGCAGTTCACTGGCGTCGTTCAAGCCGCTGTCAAGCTCTTCAAGAACGACTACGATTTTTTCCAGACGCGCCCTGTCCTGGCCAAGCTTCTGCGCTTGCTCTGGATCATTCCAGATGTCTGGCTGTTCCAGTTCGCGGACAATTTCCTCGAGCTCCTCCTTGCGGCGGTCGAAGTCAAAGATACCCCCTGAGCGACTCAGAACGCTCGCGCAGGTCGTTGATCTGGCTTGTTACTGTATTGACTTCCACTGACATCGATT
Organism: Gammaproteobacteria bacterium; assembly: GCA_029287815.1. Lineage (GTDB taxonomy): Bacteria > Pseudomonadota > Gammaproteobacteria > SZUA-229 > SZUA-229 > JABDQW01. The sequence continues at coordinate 7,256 of JARFQK010000161.1, read as the reverse complement.
ACATCGCTTGAAAAACAGAGATCATAACGTATGGCGGATCATATTTCATTGATAATTCGAGCAATTCATTCAGCAATCGTTTCACACCATCAACCCAGTTTTTTTGCCACCTTGTCGCGCAAATAAACCGGCACCGCCTCTGCAGCCGATACGTGTCGGCCAGCCGCGTAATCAGCCGCAGCCAATCGCGCGATCGCTGCCGCCGTTGGCAGGCAGTCCGGCACAACACTACGAAGCACCTCGGCACCAATGGCTGTACGCAGGACCTCGCCATGGGTCGCCCAACCGGTCCCGGCACCGGTCCAACCTCCACCCTTGGGGCTGGACACCCGCGCAGGGTCAATCACCTCCTCCTGGCCGACGACGTGCATGCAAGCCTGCGCCGATAAGACATAAGCCGCCCAGTAGACCTCGTTCATACGCGCATCGATCGCAGCCAGTACACGATTTGCCCCGGTATCGGCATACGCGGTCTGAGCGATGGCAGCGAGGGTGGAGATCGGCACGACAGGAAGATCCCAGGCAAACGCGATTCCCTGCACCACGCCAGCTGCAATGCGCACACCCATGAATGAGCCGGGGCCCCTCCCAAAAGCCAGCGCATCCAAGCCTGACACACTGAGGCCGGCATCTGCCAACAGCTGGTCGATCATCGGCAGGATCAAATGACTGTGCGCTCTCGGCGTCACGCGCAACTGCTGGCTGATTTCACCCTCGAGGTAGAGCGCTGCCGAGCATGCCTCAGTCGCTGTATCAAGCGCGAGTAGTTTCATACAAACGCCTGCTCAAGTCGGTTGCTATAGAATTTTTCGACTGCTTCGAGCTTCCTGGTGACCGGCATCGCCGGCAGGCTGTCCAGAAAAAGCCTGCCATAACGCTTAGTCACGATTCTCGGATCGCCAATCATAACGACACCACGATCCTCGACGTCACGTATCAGCCGGCCAACACCCTGCTTTAGCGCAATCACCGCCCGCGGCAGTTGATAATCGATGAACGGCTGACCACCATTTCGGCGTATCGCATCGATGCGCGCCTGCATGACCGGATCGCCCGGTGAAGCGAACGGTAGTTTGTCGATGACCACACAGCACAATGCCTCGCCCCGAACGTCGACGCCCTCCCAGAAGCTGGCTGTGCCCAGCAGCACCGCGTTCCCGGCCTGGCGAAAACGTTCCAGCAACTGGTGTTTAGGGTATTCCCCCTGCATCAGTATCGGGAATTCGAGCGTGTCTTTCAGTGATGCGGCAGCCGCGTGCATGGCCTTGTAACTGGTAAACAGCAAAAACGCGCGACCTTGGCTCGCAGCGAGTACCGGCCTGACTTTTTCTATCAGACAGTCGTTGAAAGCCGGATCTGAAGGCTCCGGCATGTTTTCTGGAAGATAGAGCAGCCCCTGCTTCTGGTAATCGAACGGACTTTCCCACGTACCGCACTGGTAATCGTGGATTCCAAGACCGCTGGTAAAGTGGCTGAAATCCTGATTTACCTGCAAGGTCGCCGAAGTGAACAACCACGCGGCAGCAAAACTATCGGCATGTTGACGGAACATTGTCGACACATCGATCGGTGTCGCATTCAACATAAAGCTGCGCGCCCAGGTTTCGAACCACAAGACCGACGGTGTCTCGAATTCACGATCGGTTTCCGCATCCTCGCCCGCAAACATGTTCAGAGTCGTCAATAGCGAGCGGCAACGTTGATAGCACTGGTCCAGGCCACGGCTTCTTTCAGCGCCGACAAGCAATACATCGGACAGTTCCTGCAAGGCCTGCAATAGCGCAGCAAGAATCCTGACCACAGCCGGCCCACGCCTGACCTGGGTCCAGGCCTGCCTCTGCCCCGCCGACCCTAGCGCCAATCTGAAGTCGGCCACCCGGCGTTCGAGTGTCTCTGAGTACTCCCGGACTTCTGCCATATCGGGTGCATCATTGATCTGCTCGGCAATGCAGTCCTTCGCCAATGCAATCAATTGACGGCTGCTGACGGAACACCCAAAAAACCTTGACGCGACGTCGTGCAGCTGATGCGCCTCATCGACGATAAAAATTTCGGCACCCGGCAAGAGATCCGCAAAGCCGTCCTGTTTCAAGGTCATATCCGCCAGCAACAGGTGATGATTGATCACCAGCAGATCTGCTTCCTGCGCCTGTTTTCTTGCCTTGACGAGAAAACAGTCTTGCCAATGTTCACAGTCGCCGCCAAGACAGTTGTCCGCGGTCGACGTAACCACGGGCCAGACTGCCGAATCTTCAGCGACCACGTCGAGTTCCGACACGTCACCGGTCGACGTAAGACTGGCCCATTCCCTGATGTGATGCAGTTCATGCTGCATCGCATCGCTGACGAATTCGAGATGCGGAGCGATTTCGAGTCGATGCGCACACAGGTAATTGGCACGGCCCTTCAGCACCGCAGTCTTGATCGACGCCTTCAGCGCCTTCAAAACCACCGGCAAATCCAACTGAAACAGCTGGTCTTGCAAATGCTTGGTGCCGGTCGAGATGATGACTTTCTTGCCCGAAATGATCGCCGGAATCAGATACGCAAAAGTCTTGCCGATACCGGTACCTGCTTCTGCGGCCAGCACGCTGTTGCTGGTGAATGCCTCATGGATTGCGTCGCTCAAGGCCTGTTGATTGGCGCGCACCTGATAACCAGCGATCATCGCCTGCAGCGGGCCGTTCTCACCCAGAAACTCGGAGGGCAGTCGCATGACAGGCCTGTCCTAACCCTCGTTTCTTGCCTGGATCACGGGAGCAGACGCAGTATTCGGGGCCGCGAGCGCGGCTCTGGGGCGAGACGCGTAGCCATAGCTGAGGTTGGAGCCGGTTCTGGTGCACACGGCGCACCCTACGTTGTTGCGCGAACCAGGACCAGCCTGAACCACGACAGGCATCCCTGAACAATACGCTGTAAATTTGCTCATCTCAGCTTCACTCCAAAGGGTCGATGTCTTATCAGCATTCTCCGCCGCCTGGGGAGGAATGCGGGTTAAAGGCTCCGCAGGGTGTTTATCGATTCGCTGGCGTTCCGAGCTCCCTCGACATCGCCCAGCATCTGACTTGCCTTCCGAATATACTCCCAGTTCAATAACTTCAGCTCGACCGAATCGCCGGCATGACTGTTGCTGCGCCTGGCCATCTGGATCGCGCGTCCCGGGTCCGCTTCGGCCAAAGCGATATGTGCCAGACGGCTCCAGGCAGGCGCATAATCCGGCGAAATGCGCAACGCGCGCTCGAGCTTTTCCGCGGCCATGTCGAGCTTACGGCTCGCAATCTGTGCATCAGCCTGTCGGACCAGATCATCGACCGCAGGCAGTGATTCGATGTCGCTCTGCTGCCAGATCTCGCTGGCCATAGCCAGCGTGGTCGCCCGTTCAGATACGACTTCGGATTTCTGATAACCCGCAGGGGGGGAGGCAAGCTGCGCGAGCAGGCCGGCCATACCGGCCGCGGACAAAAATCGTCGTAACGTCATTTGAACAGCTTTTTGAACCAGTTCAGTGGAGACTTGGCTTTGCAGTCAGAGGAAGCTGTCGGCTCAGAGCCTCTGATGAACGGTAATTTTACCGCATTTTCACAGCCCTGATCGCTGAGCAAACCAGTTTCCTGGTCGACCCAGACCATGCGAATATCATCCGGCATATCAAGCTTGATCGAACTGACCGCGATATCCTGAAAAATGCGCTTCCAGACGCGCATGGCGCCACTTGCTCCGGTCAGGCCTGTCGGTCGCTGATCGTCATGCCCCAACCAGACCACAGCAACCTTGTCAGCCGAGAAGCCTGCAAACCAGCTGTCAAACAAGTCATCCGATGTTCCTGTCTTGCCCGCAACATCGATACTGAACTCGCCTGCAAGAGCCGCAGCGGTGCCTGATTCGGTGACTTTATGCAGCACGAAGTTGATCAGCGCCATGGCTGCAGGATCGGTCTCGCGTTTGACATCGAGCTGATAACGTTTCAGGGGCACGCCCTCCTTGTTGAGTACCGCTCGTACACTGCGTAGCGGGCTGTGAAAGCCGTTCGCGGCAAATGTTTGATAGATTGATGCGATTTCAAACGGCGACATGTCGACAGCGCCCAGCGTGACAGACGGGTATGGCGGCAGAACGGTGGTGTTACCCAGCTGACGCAAAGTATCGGTGATAGCCGACAAACCCAGCTCTAAGCCAAGTCTCGCAACCGGAATGTTGTACGATTTCAACAATGCCTCGTACATGATCACGTCGCCATGATACGTCTTGTCATAGTTTTTCGGCTCCCAGATTTGTCCGTCCTGCCCCTCAACGCGCAGGCGGGTATCAGACAACAAAGAAGCCAGTGAGTACTTATTGGGCTCTCTCACCGCAGCCAGATAGACTACCGGCTTCATTAAGGAACCGATGTGCCGGCGCGCGTCCAGCGCCCGGTTGAAACCGGGAAACGACGGATTTTTGTCACCAACGATCGCCAGCACCTCACCGCTGTCGACCGATGCGACGACAGCAGCCGCCTGCAGGTCAGAGGCTTGCGGCTCGAGCACCGCGACGGTTGAACGCACGGCCCGTTCCGTCACATGCTGGACATAGGGGTCGAGCGTGGTAAATACCTGCAACCCCTCTGATTTCAGATCCTCGGCATCATAATCACGCGTCAGCTGACGTTGCACCAGGTTCACAAACGCCGGATAGAAAGCGCGCTTACCCCGATTCGTGACCACGAGTTTCTTCGCTTTGAGGTCAGTCGCCAGCTTCTCAGTGATCAGACCCTGGGCTAACGAGATATTCAGGACGATATTGCGCCTTTCTGTCGCGCGTTGTGGGTTTCTGACCGGGTTGTAATAGGAGGCACCCTTGATCATGCCGATCAATACTGCCATTTGGTCAAGTTCGAGTTCAGAGAGGGGCTTGCCAAAATAGAAATCGCTGGCGAGACCGAAACCGTGAATAGCCCGTTCCGAGTCCTGTCCCAGATAGACTTCATTGATGTAGGTCTCGAGAATCTGTTGCTTGTCATAGTGCAACTCGAGCAACAACGCCATGATCGCTTCATTCATCTTGCGCCAGAGATTCCGCTCAGGCGTCAAAAACATATTCTTGACCAACTGCTGCGTAATCGTGCTACCACCTTGTACGGTTCGACCTGCCTCGATGTTCGCCAGCAAAGCGCGTGCTATCGACCTGAAATCAACGCCGCTATGTTCAAAAAAGCGCCGGTCTTCGACCATCAATAGGACCTGCTTGAACAGGTCGGGCACTTCGTCGAGTTTCAACAATACTCTATCCTGGCCGTGTGCCGGAAATATACCGGTGATATAAACGGGGTCGAGCCGAACCAACGGTATAGCTTGCCTGGATTTTAAACCGTGCTGAGCCGAAATCCTGTTGCCGCGGATAGTGATGCGCACGTCCTGGCTAAGTTCTTCACCGTCCCAGAATCTGAACGCTCGTGTTTGGATCTCGATGACATTACCTTTATGGTAGTAACGTCCAGGTCGGCTTGGCGATTGATTGACGCGCTGATAATCCAGCCTGTTCAATTCGAAAAGCAGTGCCTCTGTTGTCAGCGGCCTGCCCTCGTACAATTCCAACGGCCTTGCGTAAACCCGGGCTGGAATCGCCCAGATTCTTCCACTGAAGCGGTTCACGACGCGGTAATCGAGCCAGACAACGTACAACGCGAGCACGATGACCGATATCCCCGTAAACAAGACGATTGTCCGCCTGAGGGCCTGGCTCTTATTACGATTGCGCGGACTTTGTTTGGGTTTTTTTCGTCGCGGAGATCTTTTGCGCGAAACCTTCTTCTTGGTTTTTTTTCTGGTCACTTCGGTGCTGCTAAGGCCTTGAACTGGCGTGATTATAAACGAAACTCGGTTTTGTTCGGATCTTGCACGAAGAATTTGGATTTCATTGGCACACTGGCCTAATAATCTTAGGAAAGCTCTGAATAATTCATCCCTGAATTATCAGAGCACGAGGAACATAAAATGCGATTTTCTGTTTCCCCTCATTTTCAATTGCTTAAGGCGATTAAAAATGGCGCGAGTCTAATAGGTGAGATGAACAAGCATTGGGCGATCGAATGCCGATTCAGAGCCTTGGCTATGGATCAAGGCGAATCGTTCAATAGGTGCCTACTGACGTATCTGCTTGCCCGACTTTTGGCCCAATCGAATTCGGGCGCAGACGTCAACTCACTTCAGGCTAAAGTTCTCGCCGGCCCGACAGGTGCCAGCCACTTTGATTGGCGGTTCGACGTGGTCTACCTGCGAAGGCTCCATCTGAACATCCATCGCACTATGCGCACGTGCATCGGATATCTCGGTGATAAAAACGACAAGGAGCAATAATACACCGTGCAGCAATGCGACCTTCCAACTTCTTGTCGGAAGCAGACCTGTCGTGTCGAAGATCGACTGCTGGTGGACATCGGTTACTCTAGATCTCTTCATTGTATGCATACCTGCAGGCTTCCGTCATATAAACCATCCAAGCGACGTTTCCTGCCTTTGTTAAATTGCAGATCCTCAGTCACGACGAGCACCTGTTCCGTGTGGACAAGGGCCACTGTCGCCACGAAACACTAACATCGGTATAGAGGGTTTTATTGCTTACAAACTTACAGCTCTCGCCCTAATGGACCATTTACAACGGGCAGCGCACCTTATGACATTGTATCGGCAGTGAAAGTTTCTGCTTAAGCCAAAACCTCACAAAGCGGAAAAGAATCGAAGAATCCCATGGTCTCTACGCAGTGCAAAAACAACTAATGGCCAAGCCAGCTAGCTACTTTCTATCTAAAAGCCGCCCCGACGAATTTACGGTTAAACTTTTTTCTTCGAGATGCATGCTCAGCACCATTACACGCATATTTCTTTCAAACGTCAACCGCTATAGGGTAATAAAATTGTAACAGAATTGTAACAGGGTTCATTATCCAGGCGCGACATGTGCGCCCCGGCAGCCACACACCTCAGTTAAATTGCATTTACTTCAATCACCTAGCCCGCATTTCTCACCAGGCGGCGCCGACTAACGCTTTTTGCGCTTGCGCTCACGTTGTTTGATATGCTGGATCATGCGTGCACGCTTGAACTGCTGACGTTTGCTGAGTTTGTTCTTGCGGTTTTCGTAAGGATTCACGCCGCCTTTGAATTCGATCACGATCGGCGTGCCGACGGCGTGGATCGCATCGCTAAAAAAATTGGTCAGGTACTTTTGGTAGCTGGCGGGCACTTTATCGGTCTGGTTTCCGTGAATGATGATCCGAG
>JARFQK010000005.1 GCA_029287815.1 Gammaproteobacteria bacterium | reverse complement strand
TTTGTTCGTTGGTGAAACGCGGCATACGCCGCGCAAACGTTTTAACTATCACCTGGTTGGCTATAAGAGCCACGAGTACATCAGGAGATACGCAAAACGCCTCGCCCCAGAGTACTATGCCAATCTGAATCCGGTCAGTGGCAGCCAGGCCAAAGAAGTCGAAAACCATCTCGCTAAAAAGCTAAGATCATTGGGCTATGCTGTCTGGCAGCATGCCGACATCCTGAAATATCAGCGTGCACACAAACGCGTGTCCTATCGCTATCACGACAACATGCAATACCGCATCGGCTGACCCGCATTTCTCACCAGGATCACGGGAGCAGGCACAGGAGTCAGCCGGGGTGGTGTTCGTAATCGCCGCTCTGGAGCGAAAAGCGTGACCGCGACTAAGATTTAAGCGAAGAAACCGTAGGGTGCGCCGTGCGCACCGGAATCGGCCGCCAAACCGAAGATGCGCGGTGCGCACGGCGCACCCTACGAGCTTACACAGATGGAGACCAGCCTGAAGCTTGATACGCATGCTTGAAAAACACGCTGGATCTGCGATCATCCGAACTTTCTCAATCGAGCCATTGCCTCATCAGTACGCCACGCCGCCTGGTGAGAAATGCGGGCTAAGATACAATTGGCTGCCATGGACTCAAACAGACAACGCTTTCACAAGACCGATGCTATCGCCACCTTTCTGGTCGGCGTGAGCATGTTGCTGCTTGCAACCACCGCGCTGGCCGCTGATGCTGGCGAGATGATGACGCTCGACGTCGACGATGATGAACTCACTTTGTTGCGATTCGAGGCAGAGGGGCAGCACTTGATTATCTGGATTTCGCCTGGCTTCGGCAACCTGGATCGTGCCCATGCTGTTGCGCGAGCCATCAGCCAGCGGGGCATTGAGGTCTGGCATATCGATATCGCTGAAAGCCTTTTTCTGCCTCCAGGCACGAGTACACTGCGCGACCTCGACGGGCGTAATGTTGCCAGCCTGATTCAACAGGCCCATCAGTTGACTGGAAAAATGATCACGTTGATGGCACGCTCGTATGCAGCGCTGCCAGCGCTACGAGGTGCGCGTCTTTGGCAATTACAGACCTCGAGTCAAAACCGCAAGGCCGACTCCCTCACTGGCGCAATCGTGTTCTCGCCGGAGCTCTACAGCGAAATCCCACCTCTGGGGATGGAACCGGTATACGATCCGATCGCCTCATCCACCAATATTCCGATCATGCTCTACCAGGCTGGAAAGCACGGTAACCGCTGGCAGCTTGACAAGACCATCGAACAACTGCAGGGAGGCGGCGCCGAGGTTTACCACAAAATTCTCCCAGGCGTCACCGGCGTGTTTTATCAGAATGACACAGCCGCTGAAACCAGCGCGGTTCTGAAGGCGCTCCCGGCAGAAATCCCGCGGATCGTCAGCATGCTCGCTGGTGTACCGACGCCAAGCCGTGCGCCACAATTGCGGAGCAATATCGCTGCGCATGGCAACCACAGTCTCGACATCACGCTCAAGCCATTTGGTGGCGAAATGGAGCCGCTTGCGATCGAGCTCAGGGACATCGATGGTGTGCTGTACAAGCGCAGTGCTTTCACCGGCAGAGTTACTCTGATCAACTTCTGGGCAAGCTGGTGTGGGCCTTGCGTAGAGGAGATCCCAGCGCTGAATAAATTACGGGAATATATGAAAGGGAAACCTTTCGAGCTAATATCGATCAATTATGCGGAATCGCCGCAGCAGATTCGTGAGTTTCTCGATCGGGTGAAAGTCGATTTCCCGGTCCTGCTCGATACTGATGGTAGCTACTCGGCGAAGTGGCAGGTGCTGGTTTACCCTGCAACTTTCGTGATCGCCGGGGACGGTAAGATTGCTTACGGTGTTAACGGGGCGATTGACTGGTACAGCGATGATGTTCTGAACAAGCTCGAAGCGCTGATGCAACGCCTGGTTAACAATTGAGCTACCTAAACTGTGCCAAAATAACAACAATAAACTCGCTCTGGAAAGTAAAAAACCCGCCATGAACTACGATGTCATCGATGCCGTCATCTCGCCTAAAACACATTTGAATGTTCTGTCCAAGACAGAAGTCAACAAGCTTCTCGATACCAGCCAGGGAGGTTTATACACCACGTTTCGAAACTGTTCCCTGGCTGTGTTGAACAGCGGCAGCAGCCTGGATGATGGAAAAGAACTGCTCGAGCGCTATCGATCGTTCGAGATCCGCGTGTTGCAGGAAGAACGCGGCATCAAGCTTGAACTGAAGGACGCGCCTGCGATCGCTTTCGTGGATGGCAAGATGATCAAGGGGATCAATGAGCACCTTTTTGCTGTGCTTCGGGACGTAGTCTACGTTAGTGACGAGATTACCGGCAATCCGAATTTTGACCTGGGATCCGAGCACGGTATCACCAATGCAGTGTTTCACATTCTGAGAAACGCAGGGATACTGCGGCCCAACTTCGAGCCGAACTTGATCGTGTGTTGGGGTGGGCACTCGATCTCGAGGCAGGAATATGACTACACCAAGGAAGTAGGGTATCAGATGGGATTGCGGGGACTCGACATCTGCACGGGTTGTGGACCGGGTGCGATGAAAGGTCCGATGAAAGGTGCGACCATCGGCCACTCTAAACAACGCATCCACGAAGGCCAGTATCTCGGCATCACCGAGCCAGGCATCATCGCAGCCGAATCACCCAATCCAATCGTGAACCAACTTGTAATCTTGCCGGATATTGAAAAACGTCTTGAAGCCTTCGTCAGGGCAGGGCATGGCTTCGTGGTATTTCCGGGCGGCGTCGGTACCGCAGAAGAAATACTATACATTCTCGGAATCCTGTTGCATCCGCGCAACAGCGACATTCCTTTCCCGTTGATCTTCACAGGCCCGGAGAACGCAACCGATTACTTCGATGAAATCGACCGATTTCTTGCCGGTACGCTTGGCGAGGAGGTGCGGAAACTATACACGATAATCATCAATGATCCGGTCAAGGTCGCGCGCAAGATCAAGCAGGGTGTTGACGCGGTCCGAGATTTCCGTCGCCTGAACGATGACGCCTATTATTTCAACTGGATGCTGACGATAGATGCGGCATTTCAAGAACCTTTCATGCCCAACCATCAAAACATGCGCAATCTCCAGCTCGATCATACGCTTGACCATCATCAGCTGGCCGCCAACCTGCGCCGCGTCTTTTCCGGCATCGTTGCCGGAAATGTCAAGGATGAGGGTATCCGCGCAATCGAACAACACGGCCTGTTCGAAATCAAGGGTGATGTTAGACTCATGGGCCTTATGGATCAGCTGCTCGCGTCCTTCGTGGCTCAGCACCGAATGAAACTACCGGACAGGGAATATGTCCCATGTTATCGGATTGTCAAATAACTCCCCGGAGGCCACGTGTCGATGCTATGCACTCGGACGAGCGCGGGACGACAAGACGTTATCGACGAGATGAAACCGTACTCACAGTCGTGTGACGAAAATAGTGAACCAATCTTTTCGGTGATCCAGCCGCTCCTTTTGGACTGCAGCTCTGTGCTCGAGATCGGCAGCGGTACCGGCCAGCATGCGGTCTATTTTGCGGCGAGGCTGCCGCAGCTGATCTGGTATACCAGCGACTGTAGCGAGAATCACGCCGGCATCACAATGTGGTTAGAAGATGCTGGCAGTGACAACCTCAGTGGGCCACTCGACCTGAATGTGTGCTCATCGGCGTGGCCTGAAATGCGCTTCGATGCGGTTTTTTCGGCAAATACCACCCATATCATGCACTGGAACGAGGTCACAGCCATGTTTGCCGGTGTCGGTGACGTGTTGGTCAGCGGCGGCCGCTTCCTGCTCTACGGCCCTTTCAACCATGCCGGGCGATATACCAGCGAGAGCAATGCACGATTTGATGATTGGCTGAGATGCAGAGATCCGGACAGCGGTATCCGCAACTTCGAAGATCTCGACGCGTTGGCGCATCTGGCCGGAATGGTCTTTAAAGAGGATTTCGCAATGCCGGTCAACAACCGTATTCTTTATTGGGAAAAACAATGAGCTACGTGATGTATTATCAAGCAAATTTCGAACAGGAGAGAAGACCGTGAACGCGTTACTGTTGGTAGCCCATGGCAGTCGCAGGCAGGAATCCAACGATGAAGTCACGTTGTTGGCGGAAAAGTTGCGAACTTCCTGCCGTGACAACTTCACCATCGTACACACAGGATTTTTGGAGCTGGCGACGCCTTCGATTCCGGAAGGTATCGAGCAATGCATTTCTGATGGCGCTTCCCAAATCACTGTCTTACCGTATTTCTTGAATTCCGGCCGGCATGTCGTTGACGACGTCCCTGAAATCGTTGCGGCCGTGAAGAAGGAACACCCAGACACCGATATCATTGTCGCCCCACACCTTGGCGCATCATCGTTGATGGTCGACCTGCTGATCGATCAGGCCAAATCTGCTTCCGTGGGCTAAAAAACCGGTCCGCTGATGAACACGGATAGCTCTGACCCGTCTCCCTGACCAGGAGCATGATGGCCGCAGCGATTCTTGAGATCCGACAGCGATTCGAAATATTTTACACCGGCTGTCGGAAATACTGCCATTTCTTGTTGATTTTTTTTACACTCCCGCCTATATTTGATCATGCCTCGAAGGAGAATGGCTGCTGAATACGCGATCAGATTTTTTTCCGCTATTAATCAGTAGTTTGACGATCTTCACAAAATACCAACAAGTCACTGCAAATGCACTCCAATGCCATACCTGGCTATCAAAACGGATAAAAGCAGCTGTTCAATCGCTTTGGTTTGACCAGAAAATAGCCTCTCTGGCGAATTGATCAAGGAAATAGGTTCTGACTAGCTGATCGATTTTTGATCATTAATCACCAGGTTTGACTGGGATCTATCTAGTGGAGAAGTTGAATGAGTGCTGAGATTCATACACTGAACACCGGCGAACGACTGGAAAGCGAAAGTAATCGCAAATACGATTACGAAGCGGTAGCGGAGAGCGTATTCAGCCGCTTTCAAGTCCAGCTGTTACACAAAGTATCTTTGATGCTGAACAACGCGGATAGCAGCTTGAGCGCACTCGCGGAAAATTCGGAAACCAGTGATGAGGAGGCCGTTTACTCAGAGCTGGCGCAGCTATTGCGTATCGAGCGTAGCAACATCGACAAAGCATTCTTCATTGCACTCAATGACAAAGCCAAGACTGACGACACGTCGGAAACAGATGAATTGAGCCTGGTTGACCCCAGCGAGATGGAGGAACTGATTGCGATCTCAACCATGTACTCGAATGCAATGAATAATTACGGTCAGGAGGTCAGTAACCTGCAAGCCCGTTTGGAATACCTGGGTATGTCACTCGAGGGTTTGCATTTCCACGTATTTGACCCGAGAAATATCTGTGAAGCATTCCAGACTGCGCTAAAGCGACTGAATATCAAGTTAGAGTACAAGCTGCTACTGTTGAAACTGTTTGACATGGAAGTGAGTACTCGGCTGGGTGATATGTACAAATCGCTCAATCAGATATTCATTGACGCGGATATCATGCCGGAAATCGTCTACCAGGCGAAAAGCCCGGACAACGAAACGACCAAGAAAGCCGATGAAGGCAAGCAAACGGACAAAGGATTTACCGTCCGCGAAGCTACATATTATGACCCTCAAAATAACAAGGCGAGCGACTTCATTCCACGTACCAGGGAAGAGATTAGTTATTTCATCAGTCAGTTCATGAATGGCTTCACCACGGCCGAAGGCGAAGACATTCCCGACTCATTCTCAACGTTACCGTCAGACAAAGACAATCACAACTGCTATTCGCGCAAAGAATTGATGAATGCGCTATCGAAGCTACAGAGAAATCTGTCGAAGAAAAAACACTACATACCGCGCATCGATGCAGACCAGATCAAGCGCGCAATCATGGCGGACATGGGCAGCAGCAACGGTGGGGCTGTTACCAAAAAGGTCCATCTCCTCGATCAAAGAAACATCGATTTCGTCGGGATGATGTTCAAAGCCATCACCAACGACCAAAGCATATCCCGCGCTATCACCAATCTGCTAATGAGTCTGCAGGTCCCGGTGATCAAGGTCGCGATGCTCGATGAAAGCTTGTTTCAGAACGATGACCATCCAGCACGCGAGACGCTTGATCTGATTTCGGAGGCCGGCAAAGGTATCACCGATGTCGAGGACGAGACCTACCAGCAGCTTGACAAGATTGTCGATGATATCCTGCAGGAGTACCAGGTTGATATTGACAGCTTCGAGCGCGCGGTCGATGCCTTGCATACACTGATTGACACTGAGAAGGAGGTCGCCGCCGAGAACGAAAGGCAAGAGCGTCGCAAAGTCATCAGGGAACACGCCAGAGAGGTCGTTTTGACTGAGATGCGTCACCTGACCGCGAACAAGAAATTACCGAAGCATGTGCAACCTCTGGTTTTGAAGCACTATCCGAGCATGATGTGCAATCGTTACATAAAACATGGCAGGGAGAGTAGCGAATGGCTTCTGTCATTGATGTTGCTAAAGCTGTTGATGAAATGTCTGCAACCAATAAAAAGCAAAGCACAGTGGCAATTAGTTAAAAATCACCATATTCCGCTGGTTGAGGCGGTCAATGACGAGCTCTATGAAACGCAGCAGGACAAGGCAGAAATCGATGCGCAGATCGCCGCGTTGAAAAAAACATTCCTGAAAATGCTGGATGACTACGGCTACAAACTCGTCAAAGACGACGAAAAAGTCGAAGACACGACCAATGCAGCCCCTTATGTTGAGAAGGAAGACATCGCTGCTGCCAACGAAACATTTGACCAGGATGAACACGATGCGCAGGCGGCAAAAATCAAAGAGCAGACGAGGCTTGCGCGCGAAAAAATGTCTCGGTTACCGACTGATCTCTATCCAGGTGCCTGGTTTGAAATTTTCAACGGTGACGACAAGCCAGTGCGCCGCTTGAAGCTATCGGTCTTGCTAACGGAGGTCGCCAAGCTTATTTTCGTCGACTGCCATGGTGTGAAGGTCATCGAGAAAGACGCTGCAGACTTCGCCGAGGAGCTGCAACAACGTCGATCAAGATTGATCGCCGATCACTCGACATTCGAACACGCCCTCGGCACTGTCATCCATAAGCTGGCGGCGTAGCCATCAATTCACCGATGAAAAAGCCGCGAGGGCCCAGCCCGGATCTCTCATCAGGAATACGGGAGCAGGCACAGGGTTGGTGTCCCTCAGCGCCGCTCTGGAGCGAAAAGCGTAGCCATCGCCAGGGTTTGAGTGAAATAAACGTAGGGTGCGCCGTGCGCACCGCGCGCCCTGAACTGTGACCAATGAAGCGACCCATAAAAACCCTGACGTTTTGTCAGATAGATTTAACAATTCATTACGTTTAGTCGATTGAAACTTTGTCTAAATTCAGTATATTAAT
>JARFQK010000003.1 GCA_029287815.1 Gammaproteobacteria bacterium | reverse complement strand
GCATTGATCATATTCCTGGCGATTGGCGCCGTGGCCGGCTGGCTGGCCGGAACCCTGATGAAAGGGGGCGGTTTCGGCCTGCTCGGCAACATCATCGTTGGTGTCATCGGCGCCGTCGTGGGCGGCTTTGTCTTCGGCCTGCTGGGCATCTCGGCGGGCGGGCTGGTCGGCTCCATTATTACCGCGACAGTCGGGGCGGCGCTGCTGCTGTTCCTCATCGGGCTGATCAAGAAGACGTAAGCACTTTCGCACAAGGACATGTTGCCGGCGGGTTTGTATTGGCTCCTGCTCGTAGCAAACCCGCCGGAAAAACAAGCCGGGACAACAGGTGCCGACACGAGTCGGACCTTTAGCAGACTCCATATAAACAACGGCTTAACGACGATGAGCGATCTAACCCGGTCGCTCAGCACTTCAGCCGGGATGGCAGGAACGGACGGTAGGACATTCAGGTTCAGACTGTTTTGGGCAGCATTCAAGCCAAAGCAAACACAAAGGCGACCTTTTCAAATAAGCGATACTCTTTATCGCTGGGCTGGCGTTTGCGTAAAAACTCCTGATTGTGTTAGAAATCCTCGTGCGCTGTCTCACCCCCATATCTGGAAGCTGATCCATGAATAGGTTAAAGCAACAGTGGAGCGATTTGCGGTCGACCTTTTGGTTTTTGCCTTTTCTGATCGTCCTGTCCAGCATTGTTTACGCGGTCGTGTTGATCCAGACAGACTACGCCGGGGGTAACCGATGGCTGGTCCAGTGGCCACGAATATTCGGGGTCGGGGCGGAAGGCGCGCGCGATATGTTGTCGACGCTTGCCGGTTCGATGATGTCTGTTATGGGTATCACGTTCTCCATGACACTGCTGGCACTGGCGCTGGTTGCGAGCCAATACACCTCGCGCATCCTGCGAAACTTCATGCGCAGCCGTGTCACGCAGGTCACGCTGGGGACCTTTGCGGGAATTTTCGTCTATTGTTTGATCGTGTTACACACTATTCGCACGGGCGATGCGCCATTCGTGCCCAGCCTGGCGGTCTTTTTCGCCTTTGTTCTGGCGTTTGGCGGCATTGCCGTCCTCATATTTTTTATTCATCACATCGCCTCGTCGATTCAGGCTTCCAGCATCATCGCCTCTGTTGCGCAGGAAACCAACGCGTCCATTGATGAGTTGTTCCCGGAAAAACGGGAACCCGGCCCCGACAAATCCGAGGGTGAAGAGAACGGGCGGCTTCTTCCACCTCTGGATGAGAGGACCTGGTACGCGGTACCGGCGCAGCTGAGCGGCTACATACAGAGCGTAGATCATGACGCCATCCTACGCCTGGCGGAGAGCAGGAGGACCATCGTGCGGATGGAGCACGGCATCGGCGCGTTCGTTGTGCAAGATGCTGCGTTGGCAGCGCTCGCCCTGACGTACCCGCCGGATCAGGAGACGATTGTTGCCCTGAACGGGGCTTACAGTATTGGTCGCCATCGCACGGCTGAACAGGACCCTGCATTCGGTATCAGGCAGATCGTGGATATGGCATTGAAGGCCCTTTCGCCCGGCGTCAATGACACCTCAACGGCGGTGATGTGCGTGGATTACCTGACAGCGATTCTGGCGCGGCTGGCTTGTCGGCAATTCCCGCCGGCGCACCGTTACGAGGGGGGAACGCTGCGTGTGATCGCCATCGTTCCGACCTTTGAGGGCCTGTTGGCCGAGGCGTTCGACCAGATTCGGGGTAGCGCCGCAGGCAACCTCGCCATCATGGCGTGCATGCTTGGCGCCATCGATACCATCGCCAGTCTCACGGTCAGCCCGAGCCAGTTACGCGCACTCGACAAACAGGTGCAGTGGATTGCCGAGCTGGCCGATCGCAGCATCGAATCCACCCATGATCGCGAGCAAATTGAAAGGCGGCTGCTGCAGGTGCGCGAAGCGCTCGTGTCTGAGTCCGCTTTGCGCGCAGGGGAAGAGAAGACATAGTGTGATGAGATCGAGCCGGGAAATGACAAACAACTCCCGCGCATTCAATTCCGGCGTGGTCGTCTCTGTGCGTGGCAGCGTCGTGGATATGAGCTTTGATGCACAGCTGCCGCCGATCTACTCGCTGCTGCGCACGGGCGAGGAAAACCAGATCGTCATCGAAGTGCTGGCGCAACTGGATGCGTGTCGCGTGCGTGGCATTGCTTTGACTCCCACCCAGGGCCTGGCGCGCGGCATGGCGGTGGAAGACTCCGGCGGGCTGTGCATGGCGAATTACTGTTTATGCCGCAATAGGTAGCTGAAATAGCCCGCGACAATGGGATTTCCAGCGGAAATTCTTGAGAGCAGCACGGTGGATGGTGGTTTTGCCGGCGATATCTGAGGGCGCTTCGTCGTCAAGTGCAGTGTGCACGCGATGACTGTTGTAATACTGCCGAAATTCTTCCAGTTTCCGTTCTAGGTCACGTGCATTCCAGAAGATCACCTGATCAAGGAACTCCCGACGAATAGTCCCGATCAGCCGTTCGACGAAGGGATTGTGGTGTATACGGCACCGTCTTGATTTCGTCTACATCAATTATCCTCAAGTTCGCTTGCCATTGGTGATAACGGAAGAGTGGATCGTTATCGGAGCTGAGATATTTCGGAGCACCCCTGGATGAGATGGCGGTGTTG
>JARFQK010000391.1 GCA_029287815.1 Gammaproteobacteria bacterium | reverse complement strand
TCGGACCTGTCTGTGCATTCACAAGCCGAGTTAAACAAAATCGCTCGAAAACTGAATCAGCGCCCCAGAAAGACCTTGGGATATATGACACCCGCAGATAAACTACAGGCAAGTGTTGCAGCGATCAGTTGAGCCCGCCATGACTAATACCAGGATAACCCCTTGAGTCAACCGTCCCAGGAAAAGGTTTGGCCAGGACTGCTCCCCGCTTCGGATTTTCTGCATTAGTCAACAAGTTATTCCCCCGGATCACTCTAGCGATGCCATTTTCGCCGGCAGTCAGTAAATCCCACCGCCGTCCTTCGGCACGATCCTTTATCGGGCAGTTCTCTTCGACGAGATAATCGATAGCAGCCCGTTGCTGGCGAATAAGCCAGCCTGCTAGGACAATCATCATTAGGACATCGACGCGTTGTATAGCGTGGGTCATTACACCAACAGATACTTGTCGTCAGCAAAAATACAAAATCCACGCCCTCTAACTACCTTGCTGCCGTAGACTCGAAGCAGTACAACTATTCTGGCATGATATCGGTCATCATGGACGGCGTCAGAACGATAAGCAAACTTCTTTACGACTTGGCTACGTTCATCTGGCTCATGCTACGGCCGCATGGCGCACTCGTGGCCGAGAATCTGTTCCTTCGCAAACAATTAGCCATGTACCAAGAACGCAAGCTGATGCCGCGTCGGCCCGATACGCCCTTCCGCGTTGCACTCGTGCTGCTGTCCAGGTTGTTCAATTGGAAGGATGCACTGGTTGTTGTCCAACCCCAGACTTTGATCCGCTGGCATCGCCAAGGCTTTCGGTTGTTCTGGCGCTGGAAGTCACGGCCAGGGCGGCCACCAATACCCATCGAAGTCAGGCAACTGATCCGTGAGATGGCTTTGAGCAATCCTTCCTGGGGCGAAGAGCGCATCGCCAACGAGCTGTTGCTCAAGCTCGGCATTCAAGTATCACCTCGTACAGTACGAAAATATATGCCCACACGGCCGAGCGGAGGACCGCGCGGTGATCAACGCTGGTCAACCTTTGTTCGCAATCATGCAGCAGCGATTCTGGCCTGCGACTTCTGTGTTGTCGTAACGGCAACATTCCGGCTGCTCTACGTATTAGTGGTTATCGAACACCAGATCCGACGGATTGTGCACTGCAATGTTACTGCACACCCCGCTGCAGCATGGACACTGCAGCAATTGCGGGAAGCCATTTCCTCGGATCATCGCTATCGCTTTCTCATCCATGACGGCGATGCAATCTTCTCGCCCCAACTCGACCAGTCGATTACCCACATGGGTCTTCGCGTACTCAAGACACCACCTCGAACTCCCACGGCTAACAGCCTGTGTGAAAGGGTCATCGGTACGCTCCGCCGAGAATGCCTGGACTTTATGATCCCACTAACGGACAACCACTTAGGTCTCGTTACGAACAACTGGGTCGCACATTACAACCGAGGACGACCTCACAGCAGCCTTGGGCCAGGCATCCCGGATCCGCCGGTCGACCTTCCTGTCACACCTCACAAGTGTCGGCATCGCATTCCGCATAACTGCAAAGTTGCGGCTCATCCCGTCTTGGGTGGGCTACACCATGAATATGGCTTGGTCGCCCAGGCTGCGTGAATTTTTGCGGAGGACACCCCTGTCAACGCTTCACGTCACACCTCGCGGAGTGACGCGCATGACTCGGGGCCGGGGCGGCTGGCTAGGCCTTACCCCGTGCGGGACTTTCACCCGCTATTCTTCGCCAGCTTTACTTGGCGCACTGATGGATCAATTCACCCGCCGTCTAATCGGTTTCGGTATTTATGCCGGTGATGTTGATGGCGTCGCGCTTTGCTGCATGTTTAACCGGGTCATCTCGGGACATAAACCGCCCAGCTATCTAAGCTCAGACCACGATCCACTTTTCGAATATCACCGATGGCAGGCGAACCTGCGTATGCTTGAGATTAAACCCATAAAATCCGCCCCCTATAACCCGATATCACACCCATTCGTCGAACGCCTGATCAGAACCATACGTTAGAGAGTTTCTTGACAAGACGTTGTTCTGGAACGCGGTCGATTTGCAGAGAAAGCTTGATACTTTCCAGGATTACTACAACCACAACCGTTTTCACGCTTCGTTAGGAGGCGATACGCCGGCACAAGTGAGCGGTGAATCGAAAATCAGACAAGCCAATCTGGAAAGTTACCGCTGGGAATCGCATTGCCACGGGCTTGTCCAGCTTCCAGTGGCGGCTTAATTGCGAATTCGAGACCCACACGTAAAGCACACCACGCACCTGGGACTCTTAAAGCTTTTACGCTGCACGTGTGTGACAGGCTGCGACCTGCCATGGCCGAAGCTAGCGCACACAGGGGTACGCACTTTGCAGCGCGACAGCCATCATCATCGCAGCCGCGCTGCTGAGATCCGTTATCTTGTATGCATGCTTGATATAGGCGTCTGCAAACTTCGCTGCCGTCGCGTTGACCAGCGCACATACCCTTGCAGCATCATGCGGCCGCTGCGTTGTTTGCAGAAGCCGGTGGCATTTGCCAAAGCCTCCCGATAGAATTGAACCGGTCGCAAGTGCTGTTGAATTGCAAATGGAACAACGGGGGGCGAACCGATGGCAGTCGCAAGGCTCTATAACAAGCTGAGCCCCTTCCAGCGCGTCATCGCCGCTTTGATACTTGGCATCATCACCGGCATCATTGTCGGTGAACCTGCCGGCCATCTGGATATTCTAGGTGATGCCTACATCCGCCTGCTGCAGATGACGGTGCTGCCCTACGTGCTGGTATCCATCATTGGCGGTATCGGCCGGCTTGATGCCGCTATGGCGGCCAACATCGGCATACGCGCGAGCAAGATCATCCTCTTCGTCTGGCTGGCAGTCATGCTTACCCTGCTACTGTTGCCACTGGCCTACCCGAAGTGGGAGACTGCAGGCTTCTTCAGCACCAGTATGGTCACCGAACCTGAGAAGTTTAATTTCCTGGGCCTCTATATCCCGGCGAACGTCTTTTCTGCGTTGTCAAATACCCTTGTTCCATCGGTGGTGCTGTTCTCGTTACTCATGGGAATCTCGATCATCAAGATTGAGAACAAGGATGTCCTGCTGCGTCTTGCCAGCAACATCGCCGATGGTCTGATGGGCATCGCCGCCTTTGTCGCCAGGCTGGCACCCCTGGGTATCTTCGCCATCTCCGCAGCGGCTGCAGGAACGTTAGAGCCGCACGACCTTGGCCGCTTGCAGGTGTACCTCTGGGTCTACCTGATCGCGGCCTCGCTGCTGGCGTTTGTGCTACTGCCATTACTCACCCACTGGGCGACACCCTTCTCCTACCGCCAGGTGCTCTCGACTGCCGGCGAAGCCGCTATCACTGCGCTGGCGACCGGAACCGTTCTGGTGGTACTGCCACTGATCGTCGAACGCTGCAAAGAGATGCTGGCGCAACACGGACTGGACTGCGAAGAGACCGACTCGACAGTCGATGTACTGGTTCCGACTGCCTACAGCTTTCCCAGCACAGGCACGCTGCTCGGCCTCGGTTTCATCCTGTTTTCGGCCTGGTATGTTGGCTCACCCATCAGTCTCGACCAGTACCCGGTGTACGTCGTTATGGGGGCACTCACTGCATTCGGCAGCATGGCGGTCGCTATCCCGTTCATGCTGGATTACTTTGGTCTGCCCGCTGACCAGTTCCAGCTTTACCTGCTGGGCGCCGTGGTCACCGGCCTGTCTCTTATACACATC
>JARFQK010000277.1 GCA_029287815.1 Gammaproteobacteria bacterium | reverse complement strand
CCTTTCCGTTGTGGTATGTGTTACGGTTGAATAATGTCCGAAAGATTGTCCGAAGATGAATTGAACGCGATCCGCAAGCGTATCTACGAACTCAAACTGGAGCACCGTGATCTCGATGAAGCTATCGACCATCTCATCGCTGTGGGTACGTTTGAGGAACTGAAAATAAAGCGTATGAAAAAACGCAAGCTGCAGCTCAAGGATACGATCGCCCGTCTTGAGGACAGGCTGATACCGGATATACTCGCCTGAGGATCTCCGGTATCAAGAGTCGGCCTGCGGCTGCCCCGCATTTTTCATCTTAGGGGAACGCTGGGATGTGCGGTTCAGTACCGCCCATGTCTGCCTCGGGGTGATGTTGCTGGACCAGTGCCTCGATTTCCTCAACCCTTTCTTTCGGAATATCGACCATCATCAGCACTTCACCCTTCTCTATTGCGCCCTCAAATTTCTCAATCTGGCTGTTTGGTACATCCATGCCGATCATGCCTGATATCCATGCGCCGATGCCAGCCCCCGCCAGACTGGTGCCTAGAATGGCCCCGCCCCCGAGGATCAGGCCCGCAGGAGGGAAAGTTACCGCGGCGATCCCGGCTAATACGCCGGTGATACCGCCAACAGCGACCCCACGTTCCATCGCCGGGATAAAGTCGCTCTTCTGCAGTAGATTGGCTTCCGGCAGGTCTCCCAACGGCGTGCCCTCCTTTGCAACCACGTGAATATGGTGCTCATCAATTCTCTTCAACAACAGCTCGTCGACCACTGTTTTCGTGGTCTCGAGATTCGGCAGCATAAAGTACAGTCTTCTCATTGCTAACTCCCTCTTTGGTTCAGAAATTTGGTTACGCGGCGTTGATCTGGCCAAAAAACAGAGCCATGCTGCTCCCGGCTTGTGTCAACTTTTCTCGGAATTATGGGTCGATATTGCGTATGAAAGCAGTATATGCCTCTGTTTCTTTCAAGGTCAACTGGTTAATATGACCCTGAAGTCACAAAATAGATTCGGAAAATGAAAGAATTCCGAGGCTCGATCGCGGTAAGCAAACCTTCCAATTTTTGTATATTATGAATTTCTGCTCTTCTTGCGGGGCCCAAGTCACCCTGCTGATCCCCGAGGGGGACAACCGTTTTCGCTTTGTCTGTGTTGATTGCGGGACGGTCCATTATCAGAACCCAAACATCGTGACCGGGTGTATTCCAGAATGGGACGACAGAATCCTGTTGTGCAAGCGGGCGATTGAGCCTCGGTACGGGACCTGGACGTTGCCGGCGGGTTTTCTGGAGAACGGCGAGAGCAGCATGTTCGGCGCTGCGCGCGAGGCCAAGGAGGAAGCCAATGCCGAGATGCGCGATATGAAACTGTTCAGTATCTTCAGTATTCCACACATCAATCAGATGTACACCTTTTTCCGGGGCACTTTGCGCAACGGCATCGCCAGTCCGGGAGAGGAGAGCCTCGAAGTCAAGCTGGTATCCGAGGATCAAGTGCCCTGGGGCGAGCTTTCGTTTCCGGTCGTGATGGAGACCCTGAAATTATACTTTCAGGACAGAAAAGCGGGTCATTACGACACCCACTACGGGGAAATTATTCGAGAGGATCCGAAAACAATACGGATTGAACATTACTAGCCCGCACCGGTGCATAGCTGTTACTAACGCAGAGGCCGCGGGGACGCAGAGGGCGCAGAGGATTGCTTGTTGTTTACAGCCTCGCATACGGTGCTGAGCAGCTCAGGCATCAACATTTGCGATAGCCACTTTCGGGAGTTCGTCGGGTGTGGTGAAACCGAATATGACCGAGTAGAAATAAAGTTCCGCATCCAGTGCGGTCTTGATCGAAGCAGCCTTTCTGAACCCGTGTTGTTCCTTTTCGAAAGTGACGTAACACACGGGTATGCCCTTGCTTTGCAACGCGGCGACCATCTTCTCTGCCTGTGACGGCGGTACGACCTTGTCTTCGAGCCCCTGGAAGAAGATCACCGGACAGGCGAGTTGATCCACGAAGTGGATCGGTGATCGCTGGTAGTACACGGCTTGCTGTTCGGGATAGCGGCCGATCAGCTGATCGGTATAGTGTGCTTCAAACTTGTGGGTATCTGCGAGCAAAGTTTCCAGGTCGCTGATGCCATAATAGCTGGCGCCGCAGGAGAAAACCTGATGAAAGGCCAACGCGGCCAGAACAGTATAACCGCCCGCGCTGCTGCCCTTGATGATGAGCCTGTTTGGGTCAACGAGGCCGTTGGCGACAAAATAGGCTGCCGCGTCGCACACATCGTCGACATCGCGAATGCCCCAGTTTTTCTTCAGGCGGTCTCGATAGTCGCGTCCGTAGCCCGTGCTCCCGCTGTAATTGACGTCAGCGCTCGCAAATCCGCGCGAGGTCCAGTACTGCTTGCGTAAAACCAGCGATGCATCCACAGCGGCGGTTGGGCCACCATGACATAACACGACCAGCGGCGGCAATTCGCCAGCTGGCGCTTCGTAGTCCTGACTTGCGGGCGGATAATAGATCACGTGTGCCTCGTCGTGATGACGCGTGTCGAAACTGAGGCTTTGTCCTTTCGACAGATAGGCATTGGCGATAGGGGTGCTGCAGGCCCGGGCAATGGTTTCCGACCTGCGCTCACGCGTGTCGATCTGAATGACCTGACTGAATTCGGTTTCAGAAGCGGCGATCAGGCTGGCGGTGCCGTTACTCGCGCATATCGACGAGAATGTATTTTGCGGAATGTCGATTTCGGCCAACCGCAGGCTGACGAGATCGAGCAGCGCC
>JARFQK010000369.1 GCA_029287815.1 Gammaproteobacteria bacterium | reverse complement strand
ACATTGACCTTGCTGGTTATACGTTATACCGATAAACGTGCCGGCTTGTTGAAAGCCGGCGATATCATCGATGCGACCGCCCCCGACAAGTACGCTTTCATGCGCGATGCGTTCCTGCAACGGCGCGCGTATCTGATCCATGATGGCAATATCCCCGACGCCGACTTTACTGAAGATGAACTGTTCGAGGATGAGAACCTGTTCAACGATGAAGACTTGTTCGAGGACGTGGACGACCTGGAGCAGGATCTGAATTAGCGATTCCGTAGGGTGCGCCGTGCGCACCAATTCTCAAGCGTCATGATACGCAGTGGGTTTGGTGCGCACGGCGCACCCTACCTGTATTTTCGATCATTCGCGCCGTTTCAAAAGGGCCAATGCCATATCAGCGCGACGCGGCCTACGCGTTATGGGCGCCGCGCACGACGTCGGTGATATTGGGTAACTGCTGTATCTTGTCCATCACCCGCTGAAGCTGCTGCAGATCGCGGGTCTCGACAGTCACCGCCATACGCGCCGACTGATTTTTTTTGTCAGACAGCGTGTTGACCGCAATCACATTGACTTTTTCATCCGCGAGTGTGCGCGAGACATCGCTGAGCAGCCCCTGACGGTCCAGGGCCTCGATCAACAGCGTCACCGGGTAGGTTTGCACCTCGGCATCACCCCACTCGACTTCAACCAGGCGATTTCGGTTTTCGTCCGTCAGATTCAACATGTTGGTGCAGTCCTGACGGTGTATCGTGACGCCCTTGCCCTGGGTGATAAAACCGACAATCTCATCACCGGGCACCGGTTTACAGCAGTTCGCCATCGTCGTCAGCAGGTTGCCGACACCGAGTACGTTGATTTCGCCCGTCGCTGGCTTCTTGCGCAAGGATCGTGGCAGCGACTCAACCGGTAGCCTGTCGCCGGTTTCCGGTGCCGAGATCTCGTGCAGTGCCGCCGCAAGCTGTGCGTTGGCGATATCGCCACGCGCCAGCGCGATGTACAACTCATCGGCCGACCGCTGCTTGAAGCGCTTCAGCAACGCAACGATTTCCGGGCGAATATTCAGCCGTTTCAACTCACGCTCGTAGAGCGCCTTGCCATCGCGCAGATTGTCGGCTTCGTCCTGCTTACGGAACCAGCTTTTGATACGATTGCGGGCTTTGGAAGTCTTGATATAGCCGAGGTGCGGAATCAGCCAATCGCGCCGTGGTGCGGACTCCTTCGATGTCAGTATCTCGACCTGTTGGCCGTTCTTGAGCTGATAAGTCAATTGCACGATCTGGCCATTGACCTTAGCACCGCGGCAGCGGTGCCCCACTTCGGTATGTACGGCGTAGGCGAAATCCAGCGGCGTCGAGCCATCGGGTAGATCGATCACGCGCCCCTCCGGTGTCAGCAGGAACACCCGGTCCTGAAACATCTCGGTTTGAAAGTTGTCGAGCAGCTCGTCATCGCGGGTCTGGTTCGGATCAAGCAATCTGCGCAGCGACTCGATGCTGGCCTCGAGCTGCTGATCGACACCACTGCCCTCTTTGTAGCGCCAGTGCGCGGCAATCCCGTGCTCGGCAAACTCATGCATCTTATGCGTTCGAATCTGGACTTCGATCGCCTTGCCGCCAGACGCGCGAACAGCCGTGTGCAGCGACTGGTAGCCGTTCTCCTTCGGGTTCGCGATGTAATCGTCAAATTCCTTCTCGATATGACGCCATTTGCCGTGCACCAACCCGAGCACCGTATAACAATCGGCGACGCTGTCGACCACGATACGCACCGCGCGTACATCAAACAGCTCATTGAAATCGCGCTGTTTTGACGTCATTTTTTTCCAGATACTGTAGATGTGCTTCGGCCGGCCGTAGATTTCCGCTTGGATACCGGCGTCGGTCAGGATCAGTTTCAGCGCATCGACGACGTCATGGATGAACTGCTCGCGACTGTCACGCGTCTCCTCCAGGTACGCGGCAATCCGTTTGTAGGTCGATGGCTCCAGATACCTGAACGACAGATCCTCAAGCTCCCATTTGAGCTGGCCGATACCGAGGCGGTTAGCGATCGGTGCATAGATATCCAGACTCTCCTGCGCAACATCGAGCTGGGTTTCCAGATCCACGTCGGCCAGTTGGCGCAAGCGCTGCACGCGAAACGCGAGCTTGATCAGCACAACGCGGACATCCTCGACCATGGACAACAGCATGCGCCGCAAACGTTCTGCCTGCTGGGGCGAATCCTTGTTCTCGCGATGCGTTTGAATATTGTGCAATCGGCAAACATTGTGGACGAGACGCATGAGCTTCTCACCGAACAGCGCTGCGAGTTCGTTCGGATCCCGCGATTCGATCAGGCGCGTCGTGCTCAACAGCGCGACGATCAGCGTTGTCTCGTCGGACCCGAGCTCGCTGAGCAGCCGCGCGACGTCGAGGCTGCTCGGCAACCCGGGGTCGGGTTCCAGCTCCCAGACTTGCTGGCAGGCTTTGAACAGAGGACTGTCTTCGCTAACTGGCTTGCCGGTGATTTTT
>JARFQK010000348.1 GCA_029287815.1 Gammaproteobacteria bacterium | reverse complement strand
TAGACAACAATGCTAATGGTTATCAGGATGAGGATGAGTCTGGCCTGGCGAGTGTGAAACTGGTCACCGCAACCGGTCTCGAGGCCAGAACAGATCCACATGGCCGCTTTCACATTACCTGTGCGCGGGTGCCCAACGCGGATCGTGGTTCAAACTTTGTGATCAAGCTGGATGCGCGCAGTCTGCCAGCTGGTTATCGACTGACCACAGAAAATCCACGTGTGCAGCGCGCTACCCCTGGAAAGATACTAAAGTTCAATTTCGGAGCGGCTGCTTTGCGTCGGGTTCGCCTGGACCTGGCCGATGAGGTGTTCGCGCATGACTCGACACAAATACGTGAGCACTGGCTGCCGCAAGTCGGGGAATTGATAGACAGATTGGCAGAAACACCCTCACGATTGTGCCTGGTATACGTGGCTCAGGAGGAGGAGATCTCGCTGGTCAAAGACCGCGTGCAGGCGATCAGAAATGAAATCGAGCGCCGCTGGAAAGACCGCGATTGTTGCTACAAGCTGGATATTGAAACCAGGATTATCCGGCGAAGCAGCTGATTCCAGGTATGGTCTTTTAACCTGGCTTCAGAGTCTGCATAACGGACACGGTCTCGGTAAATCCTGAAATCAGAGCGCATGAGCCGAGTACAGCTTTGAGGTCGCGCAATTGAAGCTGAAGGCCGCTCAGGCCGAAATCGAGAGTGTCGAGTCCACCCTGGCAAAGACGCGAATCAAGGGGCCGTTCGCTGCCGTTGTGATCAAGAAATTCGCTGAGTAGGGTTGGTCACGCAACCGGGCGAGCCGCTGTATCAGATTCAAGGTCAGAGCCGCCTGAAGTCCACGGAATTGGGGAGAAATTCGTTATCTGGGCTGGGTGAAAGCTGTCGCCGACCGGCGGGGTCCGATTGCTATCGGGCTAACAGGACGCTCATTTCACCTACAAGCCAACGGTATCAATTCTTACTAATACTATCATTATCTTATCTCCTAATTTTGTGCCCGCTTTTTGCTTAAAACGCCTCCATTTGTGCGGTTTTATGAGCTATACCTAATTGAGTGAATTGCTCCTACCGCTGATCGTGGTAGCACGAAAGTATCATTAATGGAGACCCTGTATGTTAAGAAGTCTATTCATCCTATCCCTTTTCAATCTGTTTTCGCTGTTTTCATTGAGCGCATCGGCGGAAAACACCAATTTCACGACATCGCATTTTTCCGGCTCTGGCAACTGCAGCCAATGTCACGACGGAATGACCGATACCTCCGGTGAAGACGTGTCCATCGTTGAGGACTGGGGCGCGTCGATGATGGCCAATTCGGCCAAGGATCCTTTCTGGCGTGCCAAGGTTGCAACGGAACTCGCGCGTAATCCGCAGTTATCCAGCGTGATCAATGACACCTGCACCAAATGCCATGCGCCGATGGCGAATTATGAGATAACCAAGGTGCAGGGTGGCAACATTAACCTGTTCGGGGCGAACGGCATTCTGACCCCGGGCCATGCCATGCACGATGCTGCTATGAACGGTGTCAGTTGTACCTTGTGCCACCAGATTACCGATGATGCCAGCCTGGGTACACTGCAAGGATTCTCCGGGCATTACAAGATCAACAACGACAAGACTATTTACGGTCAGTTCAGTGACATCTTCGCGCAACCCATGGTCCGGAGCACGGGTTATACGCCCGCCTACAGCGCGCACCTCTCTGATTCCGCGCTCTGTGCCACCTGCCATGATCTGAAAACACCTTTCGTGGACAGCAACGGCAACGTGCTGACCACATCCGCAGAATCCGAGTTTCCTGAGCAAATGCCGTATACCGAATGGCAGAACTCCATCTTTGATGATGCCGGCAGCAACCCGCAGAGTTGCCAGGATTGTCATATGCCGAAAACCACGGCAAAAGTTTCCAACCGCCCGCGCTGGTTGGGCGCAAAGGACGGTTTCGCCAAACATCATCTCGTCGGCGCCAATACCACGATGCTGACCATGCTCCGGGACAATGCCGCCCAACTGGATGTGACCAGCGCCGGTATGGACGCGAGTATCGAGCGTGCCCGGGCGATGCTGCGAAGCGCCGCAACCATCGAGATCGTGTCGGCGACGGTCACTGAGGGTGTTCTCGAGGCGCGCATCAGGGTGCAGAACAAGTCGGGACACAAAGCACCCACCGCCTACCCGTCAAGGCGTATGTGGCTTCATTTCAAGCTGATCGACAGCAATAACCAGGTCGTGTTCGAATCTGGCCGGATCAATGCCGACGGCTCGATCAACGGCGCGGATAACGATGTGGATCAGACCCTGTTCGAGCCCCATTACGATGTGATTACCGCAGAGGACCAGGTACAGATCTATGAGGCCGTGATGGCTGATTCCGCCAGCAACATCACCTACACCCTGCTGCGCGCCGCTCAGTACCTGAAAGACAACCGGCTGACGCCGCAAGGCTTCGACAAATTTGCCGTACCGCTCGATGTTGCTGTCCACGGCCAGGCCATGAATGATGCGGACTTCAATCTGGGCAGCGATGAGCTGATCTATCGCGTCCCGGTGGCGGTTGCCGGCGATCTTGATCTCAGTGTGTCATTGAATTATCAGACCATCGCACACGGGTTCTTACAGGATCTTTATGGAGAAGACCATCTGGAACAGGTGCAGACCTTCAAAACGCTTTATGCGAAACAGAGTCTGAAACACGAACAGATTGCCAGCGCCAACACCACCGTTGCCAATGATGGCGGCGGTATAGCACCGACACCTCCTACAGCGAGCCTGACAGCGGCTCCTGCAACCATTGATCAGGGACAATCAACCACACTGAGCTGGAGCTCGACCAATGTGACCGCTTGTACTGCCGACTGGAACGCGCGTATCGAACCCGATGGTTCTGAAGCGGTGACCCCGAGCGCAACCACGACGTATGCAGTGACCTGCGTTGGTGATGGCGGCAGCGTTAGCGACAGTGTCACCGTGACCGTCGATCCGCCGGCAGCAGTGGCTGCGCCGACGGTTAGTCTCACCTCGAGCCCACGAGCACTCGCTCGTGGTGGAACGATCACACTGAGCTGGTCGTCAACGGATGCCAGCACCTGCACAGCGTCCGGTGGCTGGTCGGGTTCTAAACCGGTAAGTGGCGCCGAGTCCGTTGTGCTGAATGGTCCAGCGAATTTCACTTTGAGCTGCAGGGGCGCCGGCGGCTCGGCCAGCCAGGCGGTCAGCTATCGGGCCTGGGGCAGGCGCTTTTTGTATCTCAGATAAGCGAGGCTCACTATAAATCGACAGCCCGCCTTTGGCGGGCTGTTGTTTGTTTGGGTGCCAGGAAGTCGTATCCTGTCAACGAATGATCACAATCGTAGCGCAAGGTTTGCATCCCCAGAGGAGAATGGCACTTTACTTTAGCCGTTTATGAACTCTGCCGTGATTGCGAGCAACGAAGCATGAATCTTTCCCGGAGAATGTGACGCTCGAAGTGCGGTCCCAACGGGGCAACACACGGACGTGATTTGTAATCTCTTATGGAGTGACGCCGGGGTGCGAAAGAGCGGTAGCGTAGGTGTCGAAGCTCTCGTAGACTTCGTTGCCACTGGCATCATATGCGTTAATTGATGCCGCTTTCAATTGCCTCAAGCGATTGGAAATGAGGGGGAACAGAAAATCGCATTTTGTGCTTGCCGTGCCCTGAGAATTCAGGGATGAGTTCTTCAGAGCTCCCCTAATAACGATTTTTTTCAACTTCGATTAACGCGTGCTGTCTGATGTCAAAGTTTTAAAGATATGATCATAAGGCAGCCTAATTTAATGTTACGTTTAATCCTGGTATTACTCGGTTTGTTTTCAGCAGGGTCGGTCATGGCGATAGAAGAACCGGAATACGCAGTCTTGGAGAGTTCAGGTGCGCTCGAGTTGCGTTCTTACAATTCTGTGATTGTGGCTGAAACACTGGTATCGGGGTCGATGGATGAGGCATCCAGCGCTGGTTTCAGGTTGATTGCCGATTATATTTTTGGCAATAATACGTCAGTTAGAGGTGACAACGAGAAAATCAGTATGACCGCGCCGGTGGTCATGGAGCCTGCGTCAGAAAAAATACGCATGACCGTCCCCGTGAGCATCGAGCAGAAGGCTGGCCAATGGCGTGTACATTTTGTGATGCCTGGTGAATACACAATGGAGACTTTGCCCAGGCCAAATAATCCAGCTGTGACACTGCGTGAAGTCCCGGCAAGGAACTATGCCGTGATTCGTTTTTCGGGTTTTACCGGCGAGGATAAAATTGCCGCAAAAACTGCCGAGTTGATGACATGGCTGAACGGAAAGGGCATTACACCGCTGGGCAAGCCAGAGCTTGCCCGTTACAACCCGCCCTGGACATTGCCATTTCTACGCCGGAACGAAATCATGGTGGCGTACTAAGTAACCGCTTTTTTGTTATCACTCAGTGATTGGGACGGGTAAGCGCCCAGCACCTAAGCCTAGCCTCAACCTTTGATCTGCATTAAAACACCGCGGATATGGCCGGTGAAAATATACTGTGCGACTTGCCGGTTGCAAGATCAGGCTCATGACTAGCGCGCAACATGCGGGCTAGCTGAAAATACTCCTTGTGTCTTGATCCGAAATTGTTGCAGTAGGCTTTTTCCGTCTCACGGTAGACGAAATTCGTATTGGCGCGCTGCTTGAAGGCCGAGTCGCAAAGCCATTACGCGCCCGCGTTGGCCAGGTTTACCACTAGGTCACCGCCGCGCATGCGTGACGCATGCGCGGCAGAGTTGACAAGCCCAGAGCGCCCGGTTCAGAAGGCGCAGCACCGGCTACAGGTCATGCATCGAGCGCAACAGTGCAGGCCAGGGACGCGCTAAACAAGCTGAACGCTAGTGATTACTGGGTTTTTTCCTCCAGTTCATCACCGGCTTCCTCTATGGCTTCACCCGTACTTTCTACAGCATTATCGATTTCTTCTCCGGCCTGTTCAGCAGGGCCTTCATTTCCGCCACAGCCTGTTATGACAGTGCCGATGGACATAAGAATTATAAAGGGCAGTATTGAAAGTGCTTTCATTACGGTTACTCCTGAGTTGTAAAATGTATGATTTCTTCGCCAGCTCCCGGCGAAACAAACACTGCTATTTCAGCTCGACTCCATTCTCGCTTTATCTAAAGTGTCCTGTTGGGTTTGATAGCGTACCAGGAAACTTGTCTTGGCATCCTGCCATGCTTTGATTGAGCTATGCGGCAACTGATACATCACTAAGCTGCTCCGCTAGGGTTCTGAAGTGGCTTTGGCTTTTGAAATGCCGATGTCTGCGTTTCATAAACCCAGCTATACGCGCAGTTTCTGCCGATATGTTTCTATCCCTCTCGTGTCCATATGCTCCAGTTATCAATTAAACGCTCGTGCTGTCCAGCGGATAGCACGCGTGATACTTTATCATTTTCACTACATAATCGCGAAAGGGCAACCACCGAGCCGAAATTTGACGATCTCCACTGGCTGGTATCATTACCACACATAACATAGCAATGTCTATCCACTTAGGGGGAGTGTGGATCCCATGTCCCTGTTGCAGGCAGCCGCGTCAACCGCCTCAGCCGAAAATTGTCGGAGCGCGGTGTCCTCACGATCGTGGCATTGCGTATCGTCCCGGTGGCACCGTTCACCGTTATCAACATCATTGCCGGAATCTCCGCTATCAGGCTGCGCGAATTTGCGAAGGCAGTTTCAACGGCATGCTGCCTGGCGTGATGGCTGACGCCTGCGCCTGATGCCGTGATCTTGGTGAGAAAATGCGGGCTAGGTTTGCATGGCCGGCGGCTTTGGAATCAGTACCGGCGTTCTGCGCTTATATTCCTCGTACCCGTCCTGGCCGCCCCAACGTTCATCGGCTTTTTCTTCCAGCGCTGGGATACCGCTGACCTTGGTCAGCAAAATCGTCACGAACACGGGCGATATCAGCGTAGCCCACTGCCAGCCCTGCAGGACCGGCACGGCCACGATTGCCATGCCCGTCCACAGAACGATCTCGCCGAAATAGTTAGGGTGGCGCGACCAGGCCCATAGCCCGACGTTGATAAATTTTCCTTCATGATCCGGGTCGGCTTTGAATTTGGTCTTCTGCCGGTCAGCGACACTCTCGATGAGTATGCCGAACGACCACAGCGCAATGCCGGCGATGCCTACAGCTCCGAGCGGCTCGCGCACACCACCGGTAACAACGGCCAGCGCGGCCGCCGCGGTCAGCAGCACCCAGAGGCCCTGCAGGGTCCACGCCATGAAAAACTTCTGCGGCCGCGTCTTGATATCGTCGAAGCGGCTGTCGCCGCCAGCCTTTGAAACGCGTTGAAACAGGAACGTCGCAAGCCGCAGCGCCCATATTAAAACCATAGCTGCCACCAACATACCGCGCAGGTCGAGTTCGCTGGACAGCAGCACGGCGACCAGGATTACTGTGACATAGGTGATACCGCCTACCAGATCGTAATAGTGCTCTGTCTGTTTTAGTGCCGACGGGATGAATGCCAGCCAGTTGATGACGAACGCCAATACACCGCAAAGTGC
>JARFQK010000345.1 GCA_029287815.1 Gammaproteobacteria bacterium | reverse complement strand
TAAAGCACCACCAGCATGCGGATCGCGCCATCGGTGATCGTGAAAGCCCAGTATCCGCCGGTGACGACCAGATAGTTGCGCAGTCCCTGCTCCATACTCACAGACTGCGCGCCACCTTCGCGGCGAGTTCCATCATGCGGTTGACATAACCCCATTCGTTGTCGTACCAGGCGTAGATCTTGACCTGGGTACCGTCGACGACCATCGTGGACAACGCATCGACGATCGAAGAGCGCGGATCGTTGACATAGTCCACCGAAACCAGCGGCCGTTCCTCGTAACCGAAGATCCCTTTGAGTTCGCCCTCGGCTGCTTCGCGGAAATAACCATTGACCTCCTCCACGCTCACCGGCCTGGCCGCTTCGAACACAAAATCGGTCAACGAGGCATTCAGCAACGGCACTCGCACCGCATGGCCGTTGAGCTTGCCTTCGAGTTCGGGAAAGATCCTGGTTATCGCCTTGGCCGAGCCGGTCGTGGTCGGTATCAGCGAATTGCCGCAGGCGCGCGCACGGCGAAGGTCCTTGTGGCCCTTGTCGACGATGATCTGAGTGTTGGTGATATCGTGGATCGTGGTCATGCAGCCGTGGTTGATGCCGATCTTCTCGTGCATCACTTTCACCACCGGCGCGAGACAATTGGTCGTGCAGGATGCTGCGGTCAGCAGATGATGCTGGGCCGGATCGTACTGATCGTCGTTGATACCGTAGACGATGTTCAAGGCGCCTTCGGTTGGTGCAGCCACGATCACCTTCTTTACACCCTGTTCGAAGTAGGCATTCAGCGTCTCCGGCTGCTTGTGGTGTTTGCCGGTCGCTTCGATGACGATGTCGCAATCCGACCAGTAGGTCTCACCAATGGTCGGGCTCGATGAGTAGGCCAGTTGTTTGTTATCGATCACGATGCTGCCATTGACTGCAGCCGCGTCATGTTCCCAGATCCCGTGCACCGAATCGAACTTCAGCAGATGCGCCGAGCCAATGGCATCGGTTGCGATCTCGTTGATCCTATTGATCTGAAATTCGGCCATGTGCCAGCCTGCACGCAGACTGAGACGACCGATGCGACCAAAACCATTGATGCCGATTTTGACTGTCATTTTTGTTCTCCCCCTGATCGTCGCAATCAAAGCGCCAATCGTTGTTCGGTTTGCGCGGCAGCGCCGGGACAGTATTCTCGTAGATATTGCTCCACTGATCTATCCCTCGTGAGATCAATTTGATGCCTTGCATCCTGATGGACTTTGGAGAGCGGTCCCGCAACGTACCTGCTTAAATTGGAATTATCGCCGTATTTCCCGAGTTGCTTACAAATTGCATTTCTTTTTTAAAACAATTACTTGTAGAACAGTACTCAACAATATAAGCCATGAAAAGTTGGAAAATTAGCATCATTACTTTCCAACCTCACATTGATGCCTGTATAGTGGAGTTAATGGCCGCATTGCACGCACCCGTTGAGCCCTGGATTCCACAGTATGAGGTTTTTTCGAACACTTACGACCATACTTGCCACACTACTGGCATTGTTCGGCCCCAGCAATGCGATTCTCGCCGAGTCCAACGACAACATTGTCATCAAAGGCTCGACCACGATACTGCCTATTGCACAATCCGTCGCGAGCGCGTTCGAGTATCACTCCCAGGGCGTCAAGGTTCAGGTCAGTGGTGGCGGCTCGGCTGAAGGCATTGTGGCGTTGATCATGGGAGAGGCCGATATTGCGGCCAGCTCCTCATTCATCACACAGGACGAAGTCTTACTCGCCCAATTGCGCAGCGTTTATCCGGTGCCGTTTCGGATCGCCAACGACTGTATTCTACCGGTAGTGCACAAAAGCAACCCGCTGCGGGATATTCGCAGTGAGGATCTGAAAAAAATCTACCGCGGCCAGCTCAACAACTGGAGCCAGCTCGGCGGGCCTGATCTCGAAATCGACGCCATTTCGAGAGACACCGCATCGGGCACCTACGATGTCTGGCATCACATCATTATGCAAGGCGAATCGGTGGTCACCGACCTGCCGCTGAAACACTCGAACACCGAAGTCGTCCAGGCGGTTGCGAGCAATCCCGCTGCTATTGGCTATATCAGTCTGGGCTATTTGAACGCCAACGTAAAACCGTTGAAGGTCGATGGCATCATGGGCTCGCAACGAACGCTGCTCGATGGGTCTTACCTCATCAATCGCCCGTTGTTTATGTTCACGAACAGCTGGCCGGACGGAAGGACGCTGGAATTCATCAATTTCGTGCTTCATCCGCAAAAGGGCCAGCCGTTGATCAAGGAAGCGGGCTACATACCGCTGTACTGATGCGGGGCAGACAAACAAAACCCAATGAAATGAACGACCGGAAGTAACACGCGTGGATTACGGCATCACCGACATTCTGACCCTGCTTGGCGCACTCGGCCTGTTCCTGTATGGCATGAAGGTCATGAGCGACGCGTTGATGGAACTGGCCGGCGATCGCATGCGCAATATTCTCTCGACCACCACCTCCAACCGCTTTTTTGCGGCATTCACCGGCTTTTCGATTACCGCGATCATCCAGTCGTCATCAGCAACCAGTTTGATGGTGGTCAGCTTCGTCAATGCGAACCTGTTGACGTTGACCGAAGCGATCGGCGTGATCATGGGTGCGAATATCGGTACCACGGTAACAGCCTGGTTGATTTCTATCTTCGGCTTCAAGGTCAGCATGAGTGCGATTGCACTGCCGCTGGTCGGTCTCGGATTTCTGTTGACCCTGTCGAAAAAGAAGAACCACCAGCACTGGGGCTATTTCATCATCGGTTTCGCCGTGCTGTTCATCGGCCTGCAATTCCTGAAGGACTCGGTACCGGATATCAGCAGCAACCCCGAAGTGTTGGCCGCGCTGTCCGACTATACCAACGCTGGCTTCCTGTCGATCCTGTTGTTTATCGCAATCGGCACAGTGTTGACGCTGATCGTACAGTCGTCCAGCGCAACCATGGCATTGACCTTGCTGATGACCTTCGAGGGCTGGTTGCCTTTCGACATGGCGGCCGCGATGCTTATCGGCCAGAACGTGGGCACGACCATTACCGCCAACCTGGCCGCGCTGGTTGCGAACTATCAGGCCAAGCGCGCAGCGCGAGCGCACTTGATCTTCAATCTGCTGGGCCTGATCATACTGACACCTTTCCTGTACCCGCTGCTGAATTTCATTGAGAGATTAACCCTACGACTGGAGGGCACCTCGCCCTTCGTCGATGCGGCAGCCATTCCGATCGCGCTGTCGCTGTTCCATACCTTTTTCAATATCATCAACACGGCCATGCTGATTGGTTTCATCAAGCAGATCGCGCGCATCGTCGAGTGGATGGTGCCACCCGTGATCGAAAAAGAGGCCGAAATCGACGAAGCCCGGTACCTGAGCGCAGCTTCGCTGATCTACCCGCAAACCGGCATCAAAGCGTTGTTCGATGAATCCCTGCGCCTGTTGCAGGATGCGGCCTATCAGGCGATCACCCATGGGCTGAGCGTGCACCGGGAGGATCTGGAGTCCGACCGTAAACTAAAATCCATGCTGGAGTCCAAGGAAACGATCCCGGTGGATATCGAACAAATTTACGCCACCAAGATCAAGTCAGTCTACAGCCAGATACTGGAGTATGCGACCAAACTGCAAAGTGCGTTCGCACTCAAGAAGGACAAGATCGAAACCATCCGCAATATCCTGATTGCGGATCGCAGACTGGTCCGCGTCGTCAAACGCATGGTGCCTTTGCACAGGAATATTGTGCGGGCATTGTCGTCGAACAACCACGTGATTTTGCAGGAATACAATCTGATCCGCCGGCGAATTCTGAAAGTGATCCGCGAAATTCATCGCGCCGGCACATCGGATGAACCGCTCAAACATATCGAAAAAGTACAGAAGCAGAGGACCAAAGCCGCGGAGCTGGACGTACTGCTGTCCGGTCGTGTCAACAAACTGGTGCTCGACGGCGCGATTACCCGGGAGATGGCCACCTCCTTGATGAATGACAGCGAGGAAGCACAGCATATAGTGCGCGACCTGATCGACGTTGCCTCCCTGCTCTATTATCCAAGAGACAAGCTGATTGATCAGCTTGAGGAGGAAGAGCTGGGGCTGGAAGCACTGCAATGACAATAGCCGCCCATTGTCATTGCGAGGAGCGACAGCGACGCGGCAATCTCCGTCAAGCGCGCGAGATTCATTAGATGGGTTCGCTTTGCTCCCAATGACGTCCGTTGATTTCAGCCAAGCGCTATCTCCTATATAATCACGCACTTTAGAATTTAACAGCTCATTCCAACCCCCTCCCCACTGCATGCTAACCACCGTTTCGTGAATACTGATTTCAAACAACTCCTCGCCTCGGATAAACGACACATCTGGCACCCCTACAGCGCGGTAGGATCCGATCTGCCGATATACCCGGTCGAGTCCGCACAGGGGGTGCGCATAAGACTGGCTGACGGACGCGAACTGATCGATGGCATGTCATCCTGGTGGTGCGCAATTCATGGTTATAACCATCCAGAAATGAATGCCGCACTGGCCAAGCAGCTGAACCGTATGGCGCACATGATGTTCGGCGGCTTGACCCACGAACCGGCAGTCAAACTCGCTGAAAAACTGATCGAGATTACGCCTGAACCGTTGCAGTCGGTCTTTTTTGCCGACTCCGGATCGGTATCGGTCGAAGTCGCGATGAAAATGGCGATCCAGTACTGGTATGCCAGCAACCGGCCGCACAAGCAAAAGTTCTTGACCATACGCTACGGCTACCACGGTGATACCTTTGGTGCGATGTCGGTGACCGACCCCATCAATGGCATGCATTCGTTGTTTGCTGACGTGCTCGCCCAGCAATACTTTGTAGATGCACCGACATGTCGTTTCGGCGAAGCTTGCAGTAATGAGGATGTTGCGCAGTTACAGCACCAGCTCGAACTTCACAATGACACCATTGCGGCGGTGATTGTCGAGCCGATCGTTCAAGGCGCCGGTGGCATGCGTTTTTACTCTGCCAACTATCTACGCCGCGTCAGCGAGCTGTGCGCAGAATACAATGTGCTATTGATACTGGATGAAATCGCTACTGGCTTCGGCCGCACCGGCAAACTGTTCGCTTGCGAACACGCCGATATCTCACCCGACATCATGTGCATCGGCAAGTCACTGACCGGTGGGTACATGACCCTGGCAGCAACACTGACCACGGAAGACATCAGCCGGACCATCAGCGATGGTGAGCCTGGTGTGTTCATGCACGGCCCGACGTTTATGGCCAATCCGCTGGCGTGCACGGCGGCGAATACCAGCATCGGACTGCTACTTGATTCACCCTGGCACGCCAACATCGCTGGTATCGAAGGGGGTTTGCTGAATGGCCTTCAGCCATGCGGTGAATTGAACAACGTCAAAGATGTGCGCGTACTCGGCGCGATCGGCGTGGTCGAGATGCATGAACCGGTCGATATGAAAACCATCCAACCGATGTTCGTAGATGCCGGTGTCTGGGTCAGGCCATTCGGCCGGCTGGTTTATCTGATGCCGCCCTACATCATCAATGGCGCAGAGCTGGATACGCTGACTGCTGCCGTTTGCGAGGTTCTATCCGCGTTGGATTTGTAGGGTGCGCCGTGCGCACCATCGAGCGCCTGGTAATTATTTTCTTGGTGCGCACGGCGCACCCTACGGTACCTTCCTCGAATCGTGAGATTTCTCCCTTCGGTCGAGATGACAATGCGACATCAAAGGTTCGCGGCTGAAACCGCTCCTACGGTCGATGTGACAGAGGCGTGGCAATGGCACAGTAAACGATCCCCAGCGAATTGTAGACGACGTATTCGCGACACACATCGCACGCTTAAAAAATCTCTGCGACCACTGCGCCTCTGCGGTGAAAAAAAACTGGCCACCTAGCCCGCATTTCTCACCAGGATCACGGGAGCAGGCGCAGGACGGAGCCCGCCTGTCTCACCAGATGGCCCAGCCCTCACTTGATCTTTGGATCCAAAAAGGATTTTGCTCAGTCGGAAATACACTCGGTTATTCCACTCCTTCGCAAAATCCTTTTTGGACCCAAATCTCGGCGCGATCATCTCGCCCCCTGGTGAGACAGACGGGCTGGTGTTCGTAAGCGCCGCTCTGGAGCGAAAAGCGTAGCCATAGCTAC
Organism: Gammaproteobacteria bacterium; assembly: GCA_029287815.1. Classification (GTDB taxonomy): domain Bacteria; phylum Pseudomonadota; class Gammaproteobacteria; order SZUA-229; family SZUA-229; genus JABDQW01. The sequence goes on along the minus strand of JARFQK010000345.1, from coordinate 95 downwards.
GGTTTGAGTGAAGAGCAAGCTTACGGACACGAAGACCAGCCTGAACCGTGATAGGCACTGTTGAAAAACACGCTGTATTTTCGATCATTCGAGTT
>JARFQK010000341.1 GCA_029287815.1 Gammaproteobacteria bacterium | reverse complement strand
GTGCTCGTCAGGATCATCATTCTTACCTGGAATGATATTGGTTCGGGTTTCCACATGCACACCCAGCTCGTGGGCCTTCTTGATCGAGTGCAAGACCTGCTCGACCGTGGCTGGGCGGCAGATTTCCCGATAGAAATCATCGCGCATGCTCTTGATGTCCGAACACATCACATCGAGATGTGGAGCGACCAGCTCAAGCGCTTCATCGGTCACAAAACTGTTCGACACGTATACCGTGTAGAGGCCAGCCTGATGAGCGAGTTCACACACGTCAATCACGTATTCCAGCCAGACAGCCGGCTCAGAGTAGGTGAAGGCAATACCCTGTACGCCGGCTCTTTTTGCACTCTCGATCAGACTTTCGGGTGTGACCCAGACTTCCTTGGATTCGCCGCGCGCCAGCTCATCGAGTGCGCGCACTCCCCAGGATATTTCGAGGTTATGGCAGCCACCGCAGCGAAAACTGCAGCCGTAACTGCCGACCGAAAGCACCTGGGTACCCGGACGAAAGTGCCTGACTGGCTTGTCTTCGATCGGGCCGATTTCGATCGATGAGAGAATACCGTACGACAGATTATAGAGCGTCCCATTGCGGTTGACATGGGCCTGGCAAAATCCACGCTGACCATGGCCAATTTTGCAGCGCCACAGACATAAATTACAGCGCGTGGTGCCGTTAGCCATTTTTTCCTGCAGCCGGGTTTCGACGAGCTGGTAATTGGGCAGGTCTTTAGTCATTGGTTTTCGTCAAATTTGGTGATGTACTATATTTTACCAATCTTTGCGATCCGCTGCGGTGGCGTACAAGCGGCTTTAGCCGCGAACGCCTCACACTCCGCAAGCAATTTCGCGGCTAAAGCCGCTCCTACGCCAGTTGTGCTCTCCTGTTGCTGCATTCACAGCCAATGCTGCTCGATGCCGCCAACCGTAATGTGCCCGCTTGAAGCCAATACCAGCTGCTGGACCAGTTCAATTTGCTGTTGCAGATAGCGTTTATCGTTGCTAACCAGGCTCACAGCAATCGCTGCACGCTGCCAGTTGTTCAGGTAACCTGTTTCAGCCACCGACGCATTCAGACGGCCGCGGAGTCGGTCGATTAGACTTTTGACCGCAGAGCGTTTTTGCTTGAGCGACTGCGCCTGGGGGATGTGGCAATCGACCACGAGCAAAAGGACATGAATCGACTCCGCCAAGGCTAGCCCCCGCCTCTTGCCACGATCGCGGGCTTCGTGTTCGAGAACGCCACTCGTGAGCGAAAAGCCCAGCCATAGCTCCGGTTTGAGTAAGTAGACCGCAGGGTGCGCCATGCGCACCACGAATCTTCAGTTCGGTTGCCAATGCCGGTGCGCACGGCGCACCCTACGCGCTTGGGCAGTCTACGGCAGCCCTGAACCGTGACCGGCGTGCTTGAACGACACGCTGTCCAGCTGGTCATCTCAGTTCACCTTATAGGGCCAATGCCCAATCAGTTTTTACGCCGCCTGACGCGAGATGAGAGCTAGAGATTAACCACATCCAGCCCGAGGTCACCACGTTGTTCCAGCGTCGCCGCATTCGTGATGACGGCCGTGCTCGCCGTATCCGGGCGCAGATAGGTTTCAGTCACACGTTTCAGATCGTCCAGCGTGACCTTCAACACGTTCTGCCTGAAAGCCTGCAATTTTTCGCGGCTGCGGCCATGCAACTCATTGTGGAAGGCCTGCCTGGCCTCACCGGCGGGTGAACCAGGTTTATCGATATTGCTGACTACACCCAATATCGCCTCCTCGACCAGTCGCCATTCATGTCTGCCGGTCAGCATCCACTCAATCGCGCGATCGAAGTCGTCTAAGGTCTCCGTCAGCCGCGGATCACGGTAGGAAAAAAAGCGGAAGGCAGCGATGTTGGTATCATGGCCCGCGCCGCCACCGTAGGCGCCGCCTTTCTCGCGAATGGCGGTGTGCAGAAAACCGTTTCGGAGAAAACCGCCAAGAACGGACAGCGGTGCAGCATCAGCATGATCCATGGCCACCGTTCTGTACGCGCGCGCGCAGAAATTCACTTGCGTATTGGTGATCCACATTTGCTTGATGGCTTGATCGACCTGATCGAGTTCGAACGGCGCGAATCCAGCACCCGGATTCGCGCTGCCCCAGCCCGCCGCGAAACCGCTGACCAGGTCATCGAGTTTTTCTTCTTCACCGATGATCATGTACCGCATTGGCGCGCTGAGCAGTCGCTGATGAATCCGATCCAAGCATTCGGCCAGATCGGCCACGCGACCGCTCTTATTAGCCTCATCCAGCGCCTTCAAAATGCGGATGCCTTCGAGCCCATTGAACCGGTGACCGAGATGCGCCACAGGACTCATACCGCTGGAAGCCGCTGTCATCGCGAGGGTATGACCACTGCCGGTGACACTCTGCTCGCGACGCGCGCGTCTCTGTGAGATGATTTCTCTTATGCGATCATGCTCATCAAAGCGAACCGACCGAAAGGTCGCCGACATCAACTCCGCCAGCTTCTGATTGTTGCGCTCCAGCGCCTTCCCATCGACGACATAGAAACCGCGAATCTGCTGCGCATCATCGCTGGCGCCACGTATGCTGGTGTGCGCACTGACGCCACCCGTCACGCTCGACTGCCAACCCTGCACCTGCAGATAGTCCTTGTCGGCGACGCCCAGTTCGGTCAGGCAGGTCGAGAAATGCGGCAACATGTCCAATTCATCGGATTCCAACGCGGGCAGGTCGAGCACCAGCTCCTGATAGACCAGCCCGTTCGTGCCCTGTGCGTACAAGGTGGATGGGGCGCTGGACAGGGTTCTGGTTACCGCTTCAGGTATTCTCATCTCAGCCGGGACATCTTCGAGGCCAACCTTGGGCAGTATTTCCGGATTGTCCTGTTGCAGTTGACGTTGCGCCAATTCAATCGATTGCCGGATCACGTGGAGGCGGTCTTCTTCGGTCATCTTTGCCTTGATCTGGCTCAGTCGCTCGCGCTCTTCAGCTTCCCTGCGCTGACTCAATTCAGTGTCAGGTTTCATTGTCAGACGCACACGATGCGGATTGTCGAGCAACAGCTCGCGCGCTAGTTCCTTGATGTAGTTTTCGTCTTTGATCTTTTCTCTCAGCGCTTCGATCACCGGATCGAGATTCAGCAGCTGTGCTGGATCGCTGCGGTGAACCGCTGCCGACAAACCGCTCAAAATCAACTGTAAGCCATAAGGATAGCCATCACCGCCAATCTCGCGCTGGCTCAACTCCAGCTGATGCAGCACGGCTTCGACATGCTCACGGCTGACACCGTTCTCGGCGACATCTTCGAGCACGTTCATGATCAGTTGCTCAAACGCGGCCGCATGCTCCGGGTCACTGCCTTCGATCCCGCAGACAAAGCACATCTCATGGTTCGAATCCTCCAGACCACACAGCGGTGACGGTGCGGTGCCCAGGTCGGTGGTCTCGAGCGCTCTGCGCAGTGGCGATGAGCTGTTTTCGAGCAGTACATGCGACAGCAGGTTGGATTTCATGACCTCGTCCAGGGAAGTGCTGCTGCCCAGTAACCACCCGATCACGTGATGTGTCTTGTGATCGCTGCTGCTGCCTTCACCCGCATCGAACGCATAAACATCTTCAACGGCCAACGGTTTGTTATAGCGCTTTTCATTATCGACACGTATAACCACATCGAGTTTGTCGAAATGACGCAGGGCCTTTTCTTCGAATTGCCTCTGATGTTCGAAAGCCGGAATGTCACCGAATGTCATGAACACCGCATTGCTCGGGTGATAATGAGACTGATAAAAATCTTTGAGCTGCTGATAGGTCAGGTCCGGTATCCTGGCAGGCTCACCGCCGCTGTTGTAATGATAAGTGGTGGTCGGATACAAGTGCTCACTCAAGCCTTGCCACAACACACTGACCGGCGAGCTCATTGCGCCTTTCATTTCATTGAACACAACGCCC
>JARFQK010000289.1 GCA_029287815.1 Gammaproteobacteria bacterium | reverse complement strand
AACATATAGTATCCGGTACCTTGCGCTAGTCTCATACTCTATCCAAGCAAAAAATCAAACAGGCCTAATCAAACAAAAATTCTGCGCAGGAGTTGACTATGTATAACAGACAGATGTTGATCACGGGTTTGTCGACATTTTCCATATCTTAGGCTTCGTGTGTATCGGGCACCAAGAGCATGTTTCGAGCCGATCCTCCGCATACCGGAGTGGTCGATAGTTCAGGTCCTACCGAGATGGATAAGTTGAAATGGAAGTTCAATACGCCTGACAAGGTCTACTCGTCGCCGGTAGCCGCGGACGAGGAGGTTCTGCTCGGCAGTAATGATGGCTATCTCTATGCGGTGGATCCTGAATCCGGGCTGCTCAACTGGAAGTTCCGCACCGACGGCAACGTCGAATCAACAGCGGCTGTGGTCGACGGTATCGCCTACGTCGGTAGCTGGGATAACCACTTGTATGCTGTTGATCTCAAGTCGCGGAACTCAGTCTGGAAGTTTCCGACCAAGGGTCCGGTGTCATCGTCACCGGTAGTTGTCGACGGCGTTGTCTATGTTGGCAGCGAGGATGGCCATGTTTATGCGGTGAACGCGCAAAACGGTTCCGAGATATGGCGTTTCGATGCCAAAGCCGGTGTCTACAGTTCGCCCGCAGTGTACAAGGACCATGTCTTCTTTGGGACCATGGGTGGTTATCTGTATGCGGTAGACATCAACAAGGGCACGGAGTACTGGAGTTTCAATGCACGCCAGAAAATTCATTCATCACCGGCGGTCGCGGACGACAAGGTCTACATAGGAACCGATGCCAAACTGGTGCATGCGATCAACATACGAACCGGTCAGGAGATGTGGCAGAAAAAGACCGCAGGCCCGGTGCTGTCATCGCCCGCCGTCTATGATGACAGAGTCATCGTTGGTAGCAAAGATGGCTACGTCTATTCATTCGATGCAGGTAACGGTAACCGTCAATGGGAGTTTCGAACCGAGGGTCCGGTGTTCTCGGCGCCAGTCGTCGCGTCAGGCACAGTCTATGTCGGCAGCACCGATACCCACCTGTACGCATTGACCGTCAAGCACGGCAACCTGCGGTGGAAATACCGAACCGACAACAAGATCTATTCCTCACCCGCTGTGAAAGACGGGGTGGTCTATTTCGCCAGTGTCGACGGTTCCTTGTTCGCGATCCAATAGCTTCAATCCGGATATTGCGCGAAGGCGCATGCCTGCGTGCAACATCCGGGCTGACTCACTCCTGTTCCACTCACCTGTCATTGCGAGCCGCGACAGCGGCGTGGCAATCTCCGGCATCTTGCGCTTGTTAACCCGCATTGCCCCAGATTCTTTTGCGGCACAGCCCGATAAAATCGCAGTAGCTGCACGTCTGTTCGTCGCCCCAGGCGGGCATCGGTTGGCCATCACGCTGCATCGCGATGATCGATTGTAGCCGCTCCCGGCTGCTGCGTGTCAGCGTTTGCAAGGCCTCGTCGGCCAGACTGGTTTTGGTTCTCACCGAGCCGTCGCTCTGATCCAGTGACAGATACAGCACCTGGCTGACATCACTGGCCAACATCGCATAGGTGACCAGCTGTACATCCTCGCCACTGTCAACATCGGCCTGGCTGGCGGTCGATCCGGTCTTATAGTCAATGATCGTGCGATGGCGGCCTTGATTTGTTTCGGTGTCGACGCGATCCAAACGGCCGTACAGGGTCAGCCCGGTTTCCGCAAGCGCGGTTTCACAGTGCTTTTCGGTTTCGCTGACCTGCCAGTGCTGTTGCTGTTGGATCTGCCAGTCGATATAAGCGGGCACGCGTTGCAGCCAGCGGTGCAACCAGCTGCGATGCAACACATTGTTTTCCAGATCCTGTTTGAAGACGATCCTGGAGACCGTTGTCAGATGATCGATCGCTCCATTGCAGTTTTCGCTGGTCACTCTTTCGGTGAAAGGTGCCGGCAGGTGTTTCACCGGCATGTGAAATGCGTTGAGGATCTTGTGCACACGCTCGCCATAGTCGGATTTCTGCAGTTCTTCCGTGATTTCGTCGGGTGGCTTCAAGCGCATGCCGTCAGCCGCAAAATATTTGTACGGACAGTCGATCAGGCGCTGATGGGCACTGGCCGACAGGCGCTGCGGCAGTGCGGCGGCAGGTAGCGAGGGCCGGGGCTGCGTCGGTATCGAAGGCAGTGCGTCCGTGTCACAAATGAACACCCCTGTGTGCTGTTCGAGCAACGGTTGCAGCTGGTCATTCTTCAGAGAAGCATCGCAACTGAGCGCGTAGAACGTCTGCAGGGCCTCGATCCATGGCGACAGTGGCACCGGTTCGCCATTTTCCTCGTGCTTGCATGTGATCAGCGTTTCACCCGCCGACTGCAGCAGCCGTTTGAAGCGGATGAGGTCCAGCTCCAGTTGCTGCTGCCAGTCGGGCAACCCGAGCGAGCGTCGCACAGACTGGTTAAAAAATGGCGAGCCGACCGGTTTGCCGGGCAAGTGTTGTTTATCGGCTGCAGCGATGACCAGCGCTTCAAAACGTTGACATTGCGCCTGCGCAAGGCTCATCAACCGAACAGGCGAGGGCGCTTTATGCGGGCTGAAAAATTCTTGCTCGAGCGCGACGCTCAGCCAGGTTCGAAAATCCTGCCAGTGCATCTTCGGGTTGCAGTGCTGCAGGCCACGTTGCATCTGATCGAGCACATTCAGGATCTGCACACCTGCGGCATCATTGGCGAAGGTCCCCAGGATGCCAAGGTGCTGAAGGCTCGTCGTCAAATGCTCGAGATAATCTGCCAGAGCGGTCTTTCTCTTCGAGCGGTACAGCCGTTGCAAATACAACGCGGCATCCTCGAGCTGATCGAGCAACTTTACAATATCGTCATAGGTCCTCTGCGGCCAGTATCGCAGCCGATGCGAACGGTATTGGAGGTGTTTGCGATAGCGCTCGATGCCGTGGCTGATATTCTCGTGCAGGATGATGTCGTTTTCCAGGCGGTAGATCGCCTCCAGCTGCTGCTCACGATCGAGCGCGGCATCATAGAAATGCGACTTCAGCAGATCGAGCATCGGCCTGTAATCGAAATCTTCCTCGATACATTCGAGCCAGCGTTCGAGGACCGCCGCCGCGCTGGTCGTGGTCAGCGACCAGCCGGCGAGGTCCTGTAAGTCGATATTGGCCCGTTCGAGCAGCGCGCGCAGACGCCGTGACAGTTTGCGGTCCTCGGAGACGATCGCGATGTCCTGCTTACCTTGCAATAACCACAAGCGGATTTGCAGGTCGATTGCGCGGGCTTCGGTTTCAGCATCACCGGCATAGAAGATCGACCATGGCAACGATGCGCTGAGGCCGGATCGGCGGTAGGCGGCCGCGCGTTGTTTCAGTGTGGCGCTCTTATGGTCGAAGGCAGCATTGATGAATGCCGCGGTCGATGCAGCTGCCCCGGCTTGCGCAGTATCGGGCGCACGATCGTAGGCGAGCACCGTCAAGCCGTTGTTGTTCGCGATTCGGGCGAGCGTGTGTTGCTCACAGGCTGTGTATTGATCAGGGTCAATCACAAAGAACTGCCAGTCTTGGCTGAGCCGCGACGGTGCTTGCCTCAGGCGGGCCACATAAGCGCTGGTGCTATCCAGGAGCTTGTTCGCATGCAGCTGCTGCTGCCAGGCATGCCATAAGGTCTGTACCAGCCTTGCTTCCTGTTGAAGATGGCGCGTCAGTTGTTCGGCGCCATAGGCGCGCTCCAGTGTTGTCTGCCATTCTTCCGCTGATTGCTCGAGCACGTCGATCTCGTTGAGCGCAAGTTCATCGAACAAAGCCAGCAAAGCAGTGCTGACGGGCCATTTGTTTTCTTCTTTGAAGATTCCCGGATGCTCGGCTAGTGCCTCGACGAGGAGTAACTGACGGGCCTGATCGGCAATCAGGTTTAGATCGGGATCGGGCAGAGCGATGTGCTCGCCGATCCATTGTCGTAGCGTGCCGACATAGGGCGGGATCACGGCGGTGTATTGCTGGGGCAGCGCGCACAGCAGGGCTTTTCTGAAGTTTGTCGACAGCCCGCCGCTGGGGGGAATGAAGATGCAAACCGACGATAGATCAGGCAACTGCTGCTGGCAGCTCGCCACGACCTCCTGCGCCGTTGTCGCAATGATGTCCTCATATTCTGCAAGCAGAATATCAGCGGACAGCGTCATCGCGAGCTAGCCCGCATTTCTCACCAGGATCACGGGAGCAGGCGCAGGATTCGTGTTCGTAAGCGCCGCTATGGAGCGAAAAGCGTAGCGATAGCTACGGTTTGAGTGAAGAGCAAGCTTACGGACACGAAGACTAGCCTGAACCGTGATAGGCGCGATTAAAAAACACACTGAATTTTCGATCATTCGAGCTCTATAAAATGAGCCGATGCTTTACGAGTATCTTACGCCGCCTGGTGCGAAATGCGGGCTGGCCCGCATTTCGTAGCAAGGGGTTAACGTTCCAGGTATTGGAGCTTGTCCGCGACACCGTCCCATTCTGCTGCATCCGCCGGCGGATCCTTGCTGACATTGATCACCGGCCACTCAGCAGACAGCTCGGCATTCAGCTCGATGAATGGCTCCTGGCCTTCGGGTACGTCATCCTCGGCAAAAATCGCTTCAGCGGGACATTCAGGCTCACACAGGGTGCAGTCGATGCACTCCTCAGGATCGATCACCAGAAAGTTGGGGCCTTCGTGGAAGCAGTCGACCGGACATACATCGACACAGTCGGTATATTTGCACTTGATACAGTTTTCAACAACAACGTAGGTCATGACAAGTTCGTGTTAGTCCCGGAAAGCGCGCAATATATCATAGCTGTTAGAATAGCGGGATGCAGTACCGTCAAAAATCGTAATCAATTTACTATAATCTGATTTGAATCAAGGATTTACTATGTCATCCGTAAAAACAGCCGTCTTCCCGGTGGCCGGCCTGGGTACCCGCTTTTTGCCAGCGACCAAATCCGTCGCGAAGGAGATGCTCTCCATCGTTGACAAACCCCTGATCCAGTATGGCGCCGAGGAAGCCATCGAGGCGGGTATCAACAAGCTCGTATTCATTGTCGGGCGAACCAAGAACTCGATCATCGATCATTTTGACAAGTCTTACGAGTTGGAAACCGAACTGGAGATTCGCGGCAAGCACCAGTTATTGAAAATCGTCAAGGATGTCATTCCCGACGGCGTCGCTTGCGTTTTCATCCGCCAATCCGAGGCGCTGGGATTGGGGCATGCGGTTTTGTGCGCCGAGGCGGCGGTTGGCAACGAGCCATTTGCAGTGATCCTTCCGGATGACCTGATCCGCAACCACGGTGATGGCTGCGTGAAGCAGATGGTCAAAGTGTTCGACAAATACCAAGCCTCGATCATCGGCACCCAGACCGTGGCCATCGAAGAGAGTGACAAATACGGTATGGTTGCAGGGCCGAGCGTGGAAGAGCGGGTAGCGCGCGTTGAGCAGATCGTGGAGAAGCCCGCGCCTGCCGATGCGCCCTCGAACCAGGCGATCGTTGGCCGCTATGTGCTCACGCCGACGGTATTCGATTTGCTCAGAACCACCGAACACGGTGCCGGTGGCGAAATTCAGTTGACCGACGGCATTGCGGCCCTGCGTGATCACGAACAGGTGCTGTCCTACAGCTTCGAGGGCAGGCGCTACGATTGTGGC
>JARFQK010000253.1 GCA_029287815.1 Gammaproteobacteria bacterium | reverse complement strand
CAGGCGAAGATCACGAATGATTTCGACACGCTCGACGGTGTCGATATCCGAGTGCAGGTAACGCACACGCACACCGTGCTCCATCAGATACTCGGTCAAATCCTCGGCCATACGTTTGGTCAGCGTCAGGATCAGTATGCGCTCCCCCTGACTGACCCGCTGACTGATCTCTGAGTGGACATCATCGACCTGCGTGTTCACCGGCCGCACTTCGAGCACCGGGTCGAGCAAACCGGTCGGGCGCACGACCTGCTGAACCACCGCATCGGAACGATCGAGTTCATAGGGGCCGGGCGTCGCCGACACGAACAGGCTTTGCGGTGACAGCGCCTCGAACTCCTCGAATTTCAACGGCCGATTATCCAACGCCGAGGGCAGCCGAAAACCATAGGTGACCAGGTTTTCCTTGCGCGAGCGGTCCCCTTTGTACATCGCACCCAGTTGCGGTATCGTCACGTGGCTCTCGTCGATCACCAGTAACGCTTTGTCGGGCAGGTAATCGAACAGACAGGGTGGCGGTTCACCGGCTTGGCGCTCGGACAGATAACGCGAGTAGTTTTCGATGCCGCTGCAATAGCCGAGTTGCTGCATCATTTCCAGATCCAGTTTGGTACGCTCTTCGAGGCGTTGCGCTTCGACGAGCTTATTGTTTTCACGCAACTCCCTGAGGCGATCCCGGAGCTCGAGGCGAATCTGGTCAATCGCCTTGACGATCGTATCGCGCGGCGTGGCATAGTGCGTTTTCGGGTAGACGGTCAGACGCGCCACCTTGCGCAAAACTTCGCCGGTCAGCGGATCAAAAAAGCTCAGGCCCTCGATCTCCTCATCGAAGAGTTCGACGCGCACGGCTTCGCGCTCCGACTCGGCCGGATGGATATCGATCACATCACCGCGCACCCGATAGCAGCCGCGTCTGAGCTCGAGATCGTTGCGCGTATACTGCAGCTCTGCGAGGCGGCGCAGGATATAACGCTGATCGACCAGATCACCACGCACCAGATGTAGAATCATTGTCATGTAGGAACGGGGATCGCCCAGGCCATAGATCGCCGACACGGTGGCGACAATAATCGTATCTTCGCGCTCCATGATCGCCTTGGTCGCCGACAGCCGCATTTGCTCGATATGATCGTTCACCGAAGCATCTTTCTCGATGTAGGTATCGCTGGCCGGCACGTAGGCCTCAGGCTGGTAATAGTCGTAATAGGAAACAAAATACTCGACCGCGTTACCCGGAAAGAACTCTTTCATCTCGCCGTAAAACTGAGCGGCCAGCGTCTTGTTCGGCGCGAGAATCAGTGTCGGTCGCTGCACCGCCTGTATGATGTTCGCGATCGTGAAGGTCTTACCGGAACCGGTCACACCCAGCAGCGTCTGTTTCGCCAGCCCGGCGTCGATACCGTCGACCATAGCATCGATGGCCTCGGGCTGATCTCCAGCCGGCGAATAGTCTGTCTTTATTTCAAAACGTCTAGACATTGAATTACAATATGTGATCGATCAATAAACGCCACCATGGAACCAGACTCTTGAGCATACCAACCTCCACTCGTACCCAGCGGGTCAAGCCCTCGCCCACCCTTGCCGTCACCGCCCTGGCCAATCAGTTGCGCGCCGAAGGTCGCGACGTGATCGGACTGGCCGCAGGCGAGCCAGATTTCGACACGCCGGACCACATCAAGCAGGCGGCGATAACGGCCATCAACAACGGCATGACCAAGTATACGGCGGTCGACGGTACCGCCGAACTCAAGCAGGCCATTATAAACAAGTTCAAGCGGGATAACGGGCTCGACTATCAAGCCGACCAGATCCTGGTCTCCGTTGGTGGCAAACAGGCGATCTACAATCTGGCCCAGGCACTGTTGAATCCGGGCGATGAGGTCATCATCCCGGCACCTTACTGGGTTTCCTACCCGGATATGGTCATGCTCGCCGATGGCGAACCGGTGATCGTCGAGGCTGACATGAGCCAGGCCTTCAAAATCACCGCGGAGCAGTTGGAGAATGCGATAACCAAACGCACACGCCTGGTCGTGATCAACAGCCCATCGAACCCCTCGGGCAAGGCCTACACCCGAGCTGAGCTCAAGGCGCTTGCCGACGTGTTGCTCCAGCATCCGGATATCGTGATTATGACCGACGATATCTACGAGCATATCGTCTGGACCGACGAGGGTTTCAACAACATACTGAACGTATGCCCCGAACTGAAAGATCGCACGCTGGTGATCAACGGCGTATCCAAAGCCTACTCGATGACCGGCTGGCGCATCGGCTATGCCGGGGGGCCGGCAGAAATCATCAAGGGAATGAAAAAAGTGCAATCGCAAAGCACATCCAATCCTTGCTCGATTGCACAGGCCGCCGCAGTTGAAGCGCTGGATGGTGATCAGAGCTTCCTCGGCAAGATGTGCACGATATTCCACAGTCGACATGATCTGGTCCACAGCACGCTGAACGCGATGGATGGCGTCGAATGCCTGCCCAGCGATGGCACGTTCTACGCTTTCCCGTCATTCCATGCTGTGATCGATCGAATGGAAGGCATCGAGGACGATGTCCAACTGGCCGAATTCCTGTTGGAAAAGGCCGAGGTTGCGCTGGTACCGGGCTCGGCGTTCGGATCGCCCGGGCATTTGCGGCTGTCGTTTGCAACCGACATGACTAGCATGCAGAAAGCGCTGGACCGGATCAAACAAGCGATAACAGCCTGAAGACCGCAGGGTGCGCCGTGCGCACCGAATGCGATAAACCGAAACATACCAATGGTGCGCACGGCGCACCCTACCCAATTGGTCCCCAAATCATCAACGAATCAGCTAAGGTGTCCAGCCAATCACGCCGACCTCTGCGTCATTGCGAGCCGCGACAGCGGCGTGGCAATCTGTCCAACCAAGCGCGAGCATCCATAGCCGCAGCACACACCAAACCGCCCTCCCCAACGACGCCGACCATTGCGTCATTGCGAGCCGCGACAGCGGCGCGGCAATCTCTCCAACCACGCGCGAGCATCCGAGGCCTTCATACCGAATACGCCCCGCAAATGAAACACAGGGATATCAATACGTTGTAAGGACTGCCAACAGAGTTTTCGAACAAATACTATTGACCCAAAGCCCCCAAATCGGTAGCATAGCCGGCTTCCAAACAGGGCATCAGCCCGGTTAAGAACTCTCTTCCCCGATAGCTCAGTTGGTAGAGCAACGGACTGTTAATCCGTTTGTCCCTGGTTCGAGCCCAGGTCGGGGAGCCAACTTCTATCCTACTGTTTTATCTATTGGTTTTTTGCTGCCCGTAAAACAGGCCCGCCAAGCTTTTGACCTTTAATCTATTCTTTGTTCGAATCCTGATAAGGGGTACACCCAACCTGGACTATTTGTGTCAATTGGATCGTATGTCTCAAGAAATCCTTGAAGCTGACACTCTTTGGGTGAACGAAAAACCTCGTCAACCCAGCGCCGTACTACCGAGTCCGGCCAATAGCAGGCAACCGGATCGTTTCTAAAACGCCTCTCGCAAACGTCGGTTTTCGAGAACGTAGACAGTTGACCGACACCAACTCGCTTTATACTCGTTCTGAGCCTGTAATTACCCGTTGTCAGTGTCATTGCCCTTCTGTTTCCGCCGAAGAATCAGGGCCAGTAGTATCATGAAAAGCGGTGCTGTTAATGCCCATGGAAAGCCGAGCATTGGCAGAGCTTCGGAAAACGTTGGGTAGAAGTAAACGACAGTGATAAACGGGGTCACCAGTGCGTGAGCGAGAAACGATGCTCTAACCCATCGTTCGAAACCGCTATTTTGGAGCGCAGGAATGGCTACCAGAGTGGCCAATCCCATCGATATATACCCAATCGCATCGTAGTTCCAAAATAGCGAGTGAGGAGTTTGTTCCAGAATCTGAACAGCTTCAGAAGCTCCGCTCAGGTTTGATGAACAGTTGGCCATGTACCAGGAACGCAACCTAAAACCTCGTCGGCCGGATACCGCGTTCCGGGTTGCCCTCGTGCTCCTGTCCGGACTATTCGATTGGAAACACGCACTCGTTGTTATTAATCCCCAAACCCTGGTCCGCTGGCACCGCCAAGGCTTTCGCCGGTTCTGGCGCTGGAAGTCACGGCCAGGCCGGCCACCGATACCGATTGAACTGAGACGACTGATTCAAGAAATGGCCTTAACCATTCCAATTTGGGGCGAAGAACGTATTGCCAATAAATTGCTGCTGAAACTGGGGATTCGCGTATAGCCCCGTACGGTACGCAAGTACATGCCGAAACGACCAGGCGTTAACACCGTGGCGATCAACGCTGGTCGACCATTGTTCGCAATCATGCCGCAGCGATCCTAGCCCGCATTTCTCACCAGGATCACGGGAGCAGGCGCAGGATTCGTGTTCGTAAGCGCCGCTCTGGAGCGAAAAGCGTAGCCATAGCTACGGTTTGAGTGAAGAGCAAGCTTACGGACACGAAGACTAGCCTGAGCCGT
>JARFQK010000216.1 GCA_029287815.1 Gammaproteobacteria bacterium | reverse complement strand
GAGCAGAAGCCCCGTTGTAAACAGCGGGGCTTTTTTTTGGCATTTGTCGGCTTGGGTCTTCCAGCCCGCATGTTGCGGGCTCCATCCTGTGCCTGCTCCCGTGGTCCTGGTGAGAAATGCGCGCTGATGGTTAAGTATTTGAGTATCCAATAATGCGGGTTAGCTGCGGTTAAATCCCTTTATGTATTCAGCACCAGAGTTTTTGTTAACGCTTGGCGGCATCCTGCTGATTGGTCTGGCAACCGACGCTATCGGCCGCCGGACCTTTCTGCCTCGAGTGACATTGTTGCTGTTGTTCGGTGTGCTGATCGGTGAGGAGGTCCTTGACCTGATTCCACCGGTCTTTACAAACCGCTTCGATATCATCGCAAACATGACGCTGTTGATGGTTGGATTCTTGATAGGCGGAAAGCTCACGGTAAGCTTTCTGCGGCAGTCAGCTGGCAAAACGTTGGCAATATCGGTCAGTGCAGCGATCCTTACCACTGCTGTTGTGGCTGTCGGACTTGCATTCGCTGGGGTTGATGTCGCCGTGGCTATTTTGCTGGGCTGCATTGCCTCAGCAACCGCACCGGCTGCGACAATGGATATCGTGCTGGAGTCAGGCAACCGCTCGCCGTTCGGTGACTTGTTGCTCTCGGTCGTGGCGCTGGATGACTTATGGGGGCTATTGCTGTTCAGTATCGGTATTGCATTGGTTGCGGCCTTGACAGGTGATACGCCAGGGGTCTCCCACGTATACGTCGCATTGAAGGACATCGGCGGTGCCGTCCTGTTGGGATTGGGCATCGGCTTGCCTGCCGCCTATCTGACTGGAAGAATCCGCCAGGGACAGCCGCAGATGATGGAGGCCCTGGGGCTGGTCTTCATCTGTGGGGGGCTCGCGATATGGTTCGATGTTTCCTTTCTGGTCGCATCGATTGTGATGGGTGCCGTTGTCGCGAATCTTGCCCGTCACCATGAATATGCTTTTCACGAAATCGAGAATATCGAGTGGCCGTTCATGTCGATTTTCTTTGTATTGGCGGGCGCTTCGCTGGAATTCGCGATGATCAAGGAGATCGGTCTGATCGGTGCTGTATATGTGATCTGCCGGACTCTAGGCAAGTTGCTCGGTGCAGGCGCCGGCGCTGAGCTGAGCAGAGCGGGCCAGCTGACACGAAATTGGATGGGTCTGGCACTGCTGCCGCAAGCTGGTGTTGCCATGGGCATGGCGCTGGTCGCCTCGAATCAATTTCCGGAATACCGCTATATTTTGCTCACAGTCGTGATCAGCTCGACCGTGTTCTTCGAGATTGTAGGGCCTGTATTGACCCGTGTGGCGATACGCCGAGCCGGCCCGCATGTCTAATAGCCCACAACTTATGCAGTCATTGATGGTCGATCAACGCTTGCAGAAAATCAGTATACTGAGCCTGGTGCCATTCGCGCCCGCCAATGGCCTGATATTGGACGAGGCCTTGCGGGTCGATAAGTATGGTCGTCGGCAAGCCTCGGGGTCGAAATTTTTCTGTAACCTGGCCATCAGCGTCCATCAGGCTTTTCAGGTCCGTATCGATTTCAGCCAGGAAACTGAATATCGTATCCTCGTCCTCGGCAGTGTTGACCAGTAAGACAGCGAATTCGTCATCGCTGAAGCTCTCAGACATACGCTGGATCGTCGGCATTTCTTCACGACAGGGTCCGCACCAGCTGGCCCAGAAATGCAGAAAAACCCATCGACCTCTGAAGGCGTCCAGTGTGAACCTATCACCATCGATATCCACCAGGGTGAATCCCGGAGCAGGACCAATCTCGTAGTGGCGGATGCCTTTGGGCGGTTCGATCGGTCCAGCGTGAATGTTCGCGACCAGCCATTGAGTCATCATAGCGAGCAGCAGATACTGAGCGAATTTCATTCCGTGTCCTCGGCGCAATTAAGACGGTCATGCGTGATTGTGATGATCGGCCCCCGCTGATCATCACCGCTGGCGAACGTGGCTGAGAGCTCAATCGGTCCGTTTACCCGCGGTAAAATGATGTTGCCGCCTTCTTCCTCGTCCGGCAGGTAGTCCAGTGTCTCCGGTAATAGCGTCCAGCGAAACGTCGAAATACTGGCTAGCGGTATCTGCATCGAATGCCATTTCTGCAGCCAGTAGTCGCGGTGTTCACGCTTGAGAGGTTTGTCGTCGTGGCTGAAGCGCCAGTTAGCCAGGTCATGCCAGATGATCTCGCGACTCTTGTTGTGAATGCGTACCGTGATAAAGCATTCTTTTCTGAGAATGTTGAGCATCTCTTTCGGAAAGCCGCGAGCCTCATAAAAGGACATCATTTGATTGGGCGTGCGCGGTGCAAACTGAATTTCGATGGCCTCAGTACTGACGCTCAACGGTTGAGCGGCGGCGCTTTCGGTTAAAGCCGCTGCCAAAACCAGCTGCAAGGAGGCAAGAGCCCGGATGCGCAGATTATTTGTTTGCTTGCTGATAAGGCGTCTGTTCTCGTAACGTTGTGTGTGTTTCAGTTTCCCGACTGCCGTGGTGCCCGTAAGCCTGGCCATGCGCGCGATGATATACGATTAAAATAGATCTGTCGTCCATCGGAAAAGGGGAAGGATAATGCTGTACCGCATCGCTGCAGACGCCCTGGTTTTGCTGCATTTGATCTTCATCATTTTCGTGGTTGCCGGGGGATTTTCGGTCTACAAGTGGCCCTGGATGGGTTTTGTGCACGTACCCGCAGCAATTTGGGGCGCGGTGATTGAATTCAAGGGCTGGATCTGCCCGCTGACACCGTGGGAGAACAAGCTGAGGCAGCTCGCCGGGCAGGAGGGCTATGCGCAGGGCTTTATCGAACATTATATCCTGCCGCTGGTGTATCCGATCGGTCTGACCAGAGATGTGCAGTTGATTCTGGGCACCAGCGTGATCGTGATCAACTTGCTGATCTACGGTGTGCTTATTCATCGATTGCTACGTCACTGATTCCCAACTGCGGCCCGAGTGATTAAACGCAGAGACGCGAAGGCGCAAAGGACGCTGAGGTTTTTCCTATTGACTTGCCAACTGCGAGCTCTCGCCACGTTGTGCTCTGAAATCGCAAACTGAGACAGAGTGTTTCGTCCTGTAAGAGCAGTCTCCGCAACTTCCAGTACCTGCAATGTTGCGAAAAACAAATAGATTTTTTCGTTCTCAGCGTCCTTTGCGCCTCCGCGTCTTTGCGTTGAAAAAGGTGTTTGACTAGAGGTATTTCGCGAGCAGGCTGCGATCATTCGCAGAAGGCGGCAGTTCCGTTCGTACGACATAGCCGCTGCCCAGCGCCGCTTCCACCGGTCTGCCGTGCTGATCTTCCATGTCCTCAATAACGATGTCTTCATTACCTTCGGGTGTTACCAGTTGCAGCCTGTCGCCGACGCAAAACTTGTTCTTGACGTCGATCTCAGCGATACCGCTTACAGTGTCGTAGGCGAGCACCTCACCAACGAAACACTGCTGCCTGCTTTTTGAATGGCTGTCGAGGTAGTTCTGATAGTCTTGAGTATGGTGCCGCTGGAAAAAGCCGTCTGTGTAGCCA
>JARFQK010000207.1 GCA_029287815.1 Gammaproteobacteria bacterium | reverse complement strand
GATCTGGGCTGCGGCGAACCAGGCGTAGGTCTTGTAACCGGTAAGGCTGGCCTTGGGATCGGCGCTGGCATCAACCCTGATGTCCTTGGTGGGGACGCTGCTGCACGCGGACAAGAGCATAGTGAACGTCAGGCTGGCAGCCAGGATCAAGTAGTGCATGATAATTTCTCTTCTGTTGACTTGGATCGGCATTCTAACACCGGCGTTCGCCGAATCAGTGGACTCGGGCGAAAAAACCAGCCGGCATTCAATCCGGCGAGAATGCCTGTACAAACAGCATGAACGCAAAGTACAGCAGCACCAGCGCGAGTGCTCTCAGGATATGCGCAACCAGCCTGTCGTCGAATCGATCTCCGAGCATCTTGATGCTGTAAGCCATTGCAAACTTGGTCGTCGACAAGGTCGCCAGAAACAGAATCGCGAACAGCGCTGCTTTTGGCAGGTCGTTTTGCAGCAGAAAGGCGCCACCGACTGTGCTCCAGAACACATAGGGTGCCGGATTCAATAGATTGATTTTGACTGCCGTCAGGAAGCTTGAGGGTGATTTGGCTGCCTCCGGCATGACCGGGTGGGAGACCAGCAGTTTGATCGCGATGAACGCGATGTACAACGCACCGAGTATCGATATCAGTGTGATGAACGAGTCGAATTCTTTGAATGTATTGATCAGCAGAAAACTGCCAACGATGATCGGGCCGTCCGATACGAACGGTGCGAGACTTGACAGCAGGCCTGAACGGGCGCCATGCGACAAGGTCTGGTGAATCACGTAGACACCGAGCGGTCCCGGCTTCAGGCCGGCGGTAATGCCAAGGGTGAGTGCGGAGATGATGATTTCCATAAGCCGGGTTTTGTTTTCTAGCCAAGGCGCAAAGCGCGCCGAGAGATCTTTATGAGTCAAGCATCCCTCGCCAGCCTTGCGCCCTCGCGAGAGGCCGTAGGGAGCGCTGTGCGCACCAGAGAAGGCTGCGCTCAATCCAGGAATTCAGCGATGTCGACATCATCGATCTGATCGGCTTCGAGAAATTTCTCGCCATACTGCTTGTAGATTCCGCTGGTCAGGAAAAGTCTGAACAGGTCCGGGTCGATGTGGTTGTTGTCCCGCATCATGCTCATGATTCGAATCGCCTCTGAGAGTGTTTTTGCTTTCTTGTAAGGGCGGTCAGATGCGGTCAGGGCCTCGAAAATGTCGGCGATGGCCATCATGCGGGCGGTCATTGGCATGTCCTCCCGGGTAAGCCGTTTCGGGTAACCTCTGCCGTCCATGGTCTCATGGTGACCGCCGGCGATCTTGGGGATGTCACGCAAATGCTTCGGATAGGGCAGTTTCTCCAGCATCATGATGGTTTGGGTCATATGATCATTGATCGTGTAGCGTTCCTCATTGCTCAGCGTGCCTCTGTCGACGGATAAATTGTAGATCTCGCCGCGGTTGTATTTGTCCTGTGGCACGTCGAGTTTGAAGCCCCAGGGGTTGTCCGCGGGCATGGACTCGTTGGGTTTGCGTTCGATTACGTGCTCGGCTTTGTCCGCGAGCACGTGTTCCTCGACCGGAAGACTGGGCTTGGTCGTCTTGTCCTTGCGTCGGGCCTCTTCCCAGGAGATGCCGAGGCGGTCATCCAGCGTGCGTATCCAGGTGCGTTCGGCGATCTGCTTCAGCCGATCGATTTTGTCCTGGCTCATCGACTCGCCGCCCTGGTTGCATTCGGCGATGAACGCAAAGTCATCATCCAGTTGTTGCAGGGTGTCGGCTAGCTTCGCGTGCAGACTTTCCTTGTCACCACCCTCCGCGAGCTGCTGCCAGTACTCGATCTGGGCATCACGTTTCAGTACTTCGAAACGCATGCGCACCTCATGGATACGGTCGTAGATCGTCTCGAGTTTCGTCGCTTTGTCGACGACATACTCGGGTGTGGTGACTTTACCGCAATCATGAAGCCAGCTCGCGATTTCGAGCGCTTCCCAGCCCTCATCCGCAAGCTCAAACTCGTCGAACGGCGGCTCCTTGGATTCGCAGGCCGCCTGCGCCAGCAGGCGTGTGATCTCCGGCACGCGCTGGCAATGCCCTCCGGTGTAGGGCGATTTCGCGTCGATCGCACCGGCGATCAACTTGATGAAGGCGCTCAACAGTGCTTCCTGCATGTGCAAAAGCTGCCGGCTTTCCAGCGTCACTGCTGCGAAACCGGAAAGCGCCCGTACGAAACACAGGCTGGCCTTTTCGCTCTCGGTCATCAATTCGTCAGTTTGTCTGAACAACAGCGACAACAGGCCGATATGCTCGTAGTTTCTGTTGATCAGTGGCAAGGCGATCATGGTTAAATGGTCGGTGTCGAAAATCTTCAGCAGCGGCCTGAAAGCCGGATCGGCCGAATCGTCGATGGTTATCACGCTGCTTCGGTTCTTGGTCAATAACGAGGAAAGCTTTTCCACACTGGATGATATCGGTGGAATTTCATCAGTGGGCAGATAATCGTCGTCGCTCGAACACAACACGCCGGGCTCAAGGGCATCGTCGTTCTCGTTAATCATATAAGTAAGCACGCCGTCGGCGTGGCTGATCAACATGGTCTCATAACTGATACTGCGCAAAAGGTCGTCGAGGTTTTTCTCGCCGGCAAGCGTGTTGATCAGGTTGATGAATCGGTTGATCGTCGATTGCATCAGTTCCATCGTCACCGAGAGATCATGGACCTCCCTGATATTCGATCCGGTATCGATAGGGGTTTCGAATTCCAGATGCGATATCGAGATCGCCGCCTCGGAGAGTTTTTGCAGGGGGCTGGAGATGCGCTTGGCAACGAACCATATCAGCGGGATGAACAACAGCGTGATGACGGCGGTTGCGATGAACGACTGCGTGCGTAAATCAGCCGCTTCGCTCAGCAGTTCATCCACCGGCGATACGATCAATGCATACAGATCGATGCCACCGGGCCGGCCAACGATCCGGGCCGCGCCGGTCCATTGTTCACCATCAAATTCGAAGTCGAGACTCCGTTCCAGGGTTTCAATGCGACCACTCAGGTGGCTCAGTACATCACTGCCCAGTTGGTCAAGCTCGGCAAATTTGAGCTCCTCGCCGTCAGATTTGAGCACGACTTTTTCCGGATCCCGGTACGCCAGGATCTGTCCTTCGGCGTTAACGAGCACGGCCTCGGAGCCGGGTGTCAATTTGTACTTGCTGATCGTGCGGCCAAGCCGGTCCAGCGTCACGTCCGTGGCAACGACCACGCCCGGCTCCGGCGACTTGACCATCGCGGTCATCCCGACATTCCCTGAAAAGAAAAATATGTACGGCCGGGTCGTTTCGGGGTCGCTGCCCGCCTGGATGTACCACGGACGCTCTCTGGGGTCATAGTCTGTTTCTTCGGCCGGCTCCCTGGCGATGACGTCCAGCCTCTCGTTGATAAACAGGCGGGACATCTCGCGTTTGCCTGTTCTGTTGGATTCGATGTTCTCGACCACAAACACCGCACTCTGCGGGGCATTGAAGCGTTCCCTCAGATCATCGTTCAGCATGTAACGCACCGTGAAGTAATCGCCATTGCCGTAACCAATGTACAGATTCGCGGCAGCTGGATGATTGTCGAGCGCGATGCTGAGGGGTTCCAGGAATTCCAGCCTTTGGTCCAGAGTGTCAGCGCGTGTGACTTGTGAGAGCGCCAAAATTCGCAACACACCCGACAGAGGGGTGTAGGTGCTCTGGATGTCCAGCGCAAGTTCCTCGGTGAGCCTGTTATAAACCTGTTGTGCCGATGCCAGCAGCATGTCGGACGATTTTTTGTGATTCTGAATACTGAGCATCACGCCGAGCAGAATCGACAGCGAGATAAACAAAGCGCTTATTGTGATTTGCAACGGAAACCGGGTGCTCTGCTTACTCATTATTGGTGCCTTTCTGGGATTTTTGATTTATGTCAAGAACGTGCCAGCGAATTCGGTCGTAAAACTGCGTGTGTCCCTATACAGCCCTTCATTATACGTGGCTGCCGATGGCTATTACAGCAGTATCAGTAACTTATCTGTTGACATCGGAATCATTGATCAAGCGACGTGCCAATCTGCAATGATGGTGAATTGGCAGTGATGTGGAACTTTGTCTCTAGCGGCTAACCTAAAGTCTTTCAGCCTGCTAATAATAATAGATAACATGCATGTGCCCTCAATCTGTTGGACCCTCGTCTTTGCGTTGATGTCAGCGGCTTCCGTTGCATTCGCACTGCCACAACAGCTGGCTGGCCATGTGGCGCGTGCACAGGCTGACAGTCCGCCAACTTGCAGCGGCGATAAACTCGTGTTGAGCCAACATCAGCGTGCCGCGGTCGATTCGTCGGGCCTCGATCCGAGCAATATTGCAGTCTTGAACTGGAATATATACAAAGGGAAGCGCGAGGATTGGGCCTATGACTTCCAGCGCTACAGCAGGCAGCAAGATATCGTGATGATTCAGGAAGCGCAGCTGGGTATCGCATTGACATCATTGCTCGATCAACAGCAATACTGGACCCTGAACGCGGCCTACAAATTCGGTGGCGGTGCGACGGGTGTGTTGACCGCATCGAGCGTCAGTCCGGCATTCGTCTGCGGCCAACGAACGACCGAGCCGGTTATCAGGACACCAAAAACCAGCTTGATCAGTTACTATCCGATTGCCGGTGTCAGTGAGCATCTGCTCGTCGCAAATGTACACGGCATCAATTTTACTATCGGACTCGACGCATACGCGGCTCAGATCGAACAGCTCTACGATCTCATCAAGCACCATGCCGGGCCGGTCGTGCTCGCCGGGGATTTTAATACCTGGAACGATCAGCGTTTGCGAATCGTGCAACGCATGGTAAGTCGACTTTCATTGGAATCGCTGGA
>JARFQK010000176.1 GCA_029287815.1 Gammaproteobacteria bacterium | reverse complement strand
TCGTCGGGCAATCGACCCGCCGACACGGGTTACTTCTTCCGGAAAACGCCGTGAATACGTCCGTGTAGGCTCGACGGCGGCTTCCCTGCCGCCGACATTTCCTACAGAAGCAATCCGTATCGGCTTAAGTAAGTGCCATTAGGGTTAGGACCGGTCTGAAATCAAACGCCAAATGACAACGTCATTCCAGCGGAGCAATCGAGTGGATCTCGCGAAGCCTGACGGGGATTGCCACGTCGCTGCCGCTCCTCGCAATGACGAGTCAGCGGCGGATCAATCGCTCTGCAGGATCTTGTCGAGGCGGGTCTGCATCACTGCGTAATACACGACCGGGATGACCACCAGTGTCAGCAGCGTCGAAACCAGGATACCCGAGATCAGTGAAACCGCCAGTCCGGAGAATATCGGATCATCGAGGATGAAGAACGCGCCTGCCATAGCGGCCAAGCCCGTGAGTACGATGGGTTTGGCGCGTATCGCGGCGGAGCGAATCACAGCGGTTTCAAAACCCACGCCGCTTCGAATCTCCTGGTTGATGAAATCAACCAGCAAAATGGAATTGCGGACAATAATCCCGGCCAGCGCGATCATGCCGATCATCGATGTCGCCGTGAATTGTTTGTCGGCGATCGCATGGCCGGGCAGAATGCCGATGATCGTCAACGGTATCGGTGCCATGATCACCAGCGGCACGATGTAGGATTTGAACTGAGCCACAACCAGCAGGTAGATCAGCAGCAAACCGACAGAGTAAGCGATACCCATGTCACGGAAAGTCTCGTAGGTGATCTGCCACTCGCCATCCCATTTGAAACTGTATTCATACGGATTGGGTGGAACGTTGATGAACCACTGCGCCATACCGGTGGCTCCTTGGGCCCGCGCGGCGATGTCGAACAGACCGTACAACGGGCTGTCCGTGTCACCCGCCATGTCAGCGGTGACATAGACCACCGGTAACAGATCTTTGTGATGAATGCTGACATCGCGCACGCCACTTTGCAGCACCACAACCTCCGACAACGGCACAAATGTCCCGTTGCGTGAACGCAGTTGCAACGATAACACCTGCTCGAGATCCGCCTTGTCGCCTTCAGCGAACTCGACGCGGACTGGGACAGCGTATTTGGCATCATCGAGGTGCATATAGGTCATATCTTCGCTGCCCAGCACCGTCGCCAATGCATCTGCCACTTGTTGCTGGGTCAGGCCGAGCAAAGCAGCGCGAGCACGGTCGACCACAACCACGTTTTTATCTGATGCAAATTCAACCGAATCGTCGATGTCGACGATATCCGCAACCTTCTCGAACAGATCGCGCAGACTCTTGGCATGATAGATCTGGCCCGCGTAATTGGGACCGTACACCTCCGCGACCAATGGCGACATCACCGGCGGGCCAGGCGGCACCTCGACGATCTTCGCGTTGCCGTCGTAGCGCGATGCGATCGCCTGGATGTCTTCCCGTAAAGACAGTGCGATCTGATGACTCTGTCGGTCGCGTCTATCTTTATCGACCAAATTGACCTGGATATCACCCAGATGATCATCCTCGCGCAGATAGTATTGGCGCACCAGACCATTGAAACTGATGGGCGCTGCTGTACCAGCATACACCTGGTAATTGCTGACCTCCGGAACCGTTGCAAGGTACTGGCTGATTTCCTGAAGCACGCGTGCGGTCTGTTCGAGACTGGTTCCCTCGGGCATATCGAGCACGACCTGGAATTCCGACTTGTTGTCGAACGGCAGCATTTTCAGGATCACCAGGCGACCACCAATCAGCGACAGCGACAGCACAATCAGCAGCAGAATGCCGGCGAGCAGCCAGCGACGGTTGACGACGCCGCGTCGACCGTCCAGAAACGGCTGAAAGATTCGCGCAGCCAGCCGCAACGCCCGGGTTTCGGTCGGTTCGGATGCCGGCTGCTGCGGGTGTCCATCGGCATGACTGGCAAGCATCTTCAGCGTCAGCCAGGGTGTGAACACAAATGCGACCGCCAACGAGATCAACATGCCCAGAGATGCATTAATCGGTATCGGGCTCATGTACGGGCCCATCAATCCGGAGACGAACGCCATCGGCAGCAACGCAGCAATCACCGTGAACGTGGCCAGGATGGTCGGACCCCCGACCTCGTCAACCGCCGCCGGTATCGCATCCACCAGATTTTTCGCGCCCAGCGCGATATGGCGGTGAATATTCTCGACGACCACTATCGCATCATCGACCAGTATGCCAATCGAGAAAATCAACGCAAACAGGGAAACGCGGTTGAGCGTGAATCCCCATGCCCAGGATGCGAACAGCGTCATCGCCAGCGTCACGATCACTGCGGTACCGACGATGATCGCCTCGCGCCAGCCCAGCGCAATCAACACCAGCAACACGACCGATGCGGTCGCGAAGACCAGTTTGTTGATCAGCTGCTTCGCTTTGGCATCGGCGGTAGCGCCGTAATTGCGGGTGATTGTCACATTGATATTATCAGGGATGTAACTGCCCCTGAGCTGCTCGAAACGGTCGATGACCCGCTGGGCGATTTCTACCGCATTGGTCCCTGCCTGCTTGGCCACGGCGATGGTTACCGCTGGCCTCTCGAACGCTAGCGCGCCAGTGCTCGCATGAACACCCTGACTGAAATGCACATAATGCTTCGGCTGTGCTGGGCCATCGGTGATCGTCGCCACATCACTCAGATGCACGGGCTTACCATCGTGCACAGCGACCACCAATGCGGCGACCTGGTCAGCCGAGCTGTAGAAAGTCCCGGCCTTGACCAGCACCTCGCGGTTATTGGTCGTGACCTGCAAAGGTTCCTGAACACGATTGCCGGCCTGCAGGGCGCGCCGCAACGTGTCGATGTCGAGCTGATATGCGCTCATTGCCTGAGGATCGAGCAACACCCGAACGACGCGCGGGGTATCACCGACCGTGTAGATCTGTCGTGTGCCTGGAACGCGTTTGAGTTCGGCTTCGATCGAATGCGCAATCTGGCCGAGCTCGAAGGTACCAATCGTATCGTCATCAGACCACAATGTGGCCGTCACAATCGGCACATCGTCGATACCCTTTGGTTTGATGATGGGCTGCCCCACACCGAGATTCTGCGGCAGCCAATCCCGGTTCAGGTAGATCTTGTTGTACAGACGGACGATCGCATCGGTACGGTCTTCACCAACTTTGAACTGCACGGTCAGGACGGCCACACCCGGAAGCGATGTTGAATAAACGTGCTCGATGCCCTCGATCTCCGCGAGCACCTGCTCCGCCGGCCCCGCGATCAGGCTCTCGACCTCGGGCGGGGCCGCCCCGGGGAAGGCAATAAACACGTTGGCAAAGGTCACATTGATCTGGGGTTCTTCTTCACGCGGCGTTACGATCACAGCGAATACGCCCAGCAAAAAGCCCACCAGTGCCAACAACGGTGTAATCTCTGTGGTCAGAAAACGCTTGGCGATTCGACCTGAAAGGCCAATGGAATCGGGTGCGTCGGTCATAGCTCAGTCCGTCGAGCGGGTGGCATACTGTTGTTTCAACTGAATGCCGGCGGCAACCGGTTCGATCGCGACCCGCTCACCCTCCTCCAGGCCGGCCAGGACGACAGTGTAGTTATTGGTCAGATCACGGCCCTTGCGGATCGCACGCATACTCACCCTGCCCTGGTCGGACAGCACGTATACTGCAGTGACCTCCGAGCGCCTGACAATCGCGACGGTGGGCACGGTCAGCGCCGGCTGTTGCCCGATCTCAAACACCGCCTTGACGAACATGCCAGGGAACAGAAACAGATCCTCTGCCTTCAAGTCCAGTCGAACACGGAACGTATGACTGGCCGAGTCCGCAAAATTAAAAACCGTCTTTTTACTGACTGGAACCACGTTGCCGTCCGGCGTCACGACGTAGGCGTCGTCGGACTCGCGTACGGGATTGATCATGATCTGCGGCACATCGACGTTTACCCTGAGCTCCTCCAGGGACAAACCACTCATCAACGGCTTGCCGGGCTGTGCTGTTTCGCCGACTTCGATATGACGTTCGGTAACGATACCCGAATACGGCGCGCGAACGCGGGTATATTCAAGTTGCTCAGTGGCTTGCTCGAGCGCGGCTCGCGCCGCCTCCCGTCTCGCCTGCGCCGCTTTTTTCGCAGCCTCTGCCGCGTCCATGGCCTTCTCGGAAACGGCCTTTTTCTCGAAGACACCCTTGATTCGATCGAATTCCTCCTCAGCTTCCTGGAAGCGCGCACTGGCCTCTTTCAGGTCGGCCTGCGCCTGTTTCAGTCGGGAGGCAGGTTGTTTATCATTCAAACGAACGATGATCTCGCCTTTTTCGACGTAGTCATCGACGTCGAACAAGACCGCCTCGACCTGTCCACTGATCTGTGCAGACACCGTCGTCTGATTGACAGCCTCGATCACCCCATCGAGCCGATAGATGTGTGGCACCTGCTGGTAGCCGACAGCAATCGTTTCCAGCTCAGCAGCAGACAGATGATGGCCAACCGTTGCAAAGAGGAATGCAAAAACAGTCGCCAGGCAGATACGTAGTCGGGACATGGATTGGATCACCGGAGTTGGACGTTAGATCGCAAGTATGGTCTTGCGGTAGTATTTGAGCTCAGCGATGGAGTCCTTGATATCATCCATTGCGAGATGTCTGGACTCTTTGGTGAAGTTGTCACAAACACTCGGCGACCAACGCGCCGCAAGCTCCTTCAATGTGCTGACATCAAGATTACGATAATGGAAGAACTCCTCCAGTTGCGGCATCCAGCGTGCCAAAAAGCGTCGGTCCTGACAGATGCTGTTACCGCACATCGGCGACTTGCGGGCAGGCACATATTGCTGAAGAAATGCGAGCGTGACCGCTTCTGCTGTGGCTTCACTGACCGAGCTGTTTCTGACCCGGTCGGTCAGTCCTGATTGGCCGTGCTGTCGGGTACACCATTCGTCCATCGCACCGAGCTTATCGTCGCTCTGGTTAATCGCCAGCGTTGGACCCTCTTCCAGAATATTCAGGTTCTTGTCGGTCACGATGGTCGCTATCTCGATAATTCGGTCTTCGAGCGGATCCAGCCCCGTCATCTCAAGGTCAATCCAGATCAAATGCTCCGGGTTTTGTTGTGGCATATTTCCTCAATCCCATCGGGTTTTTGGCGTGATTTCAACGGCTGGCCATCTCTGCTGATAAATAAGATAATACAGATTATAGTTTCGATTCACAAAAGATAGTTTATGCACAGTTTCACCCTCCTGTTTCTGACCATGCTGGCACTCTCGCTGGCCGTCCGGCTATGGCTGTCGCACCGGCAGATAGCTCACATTCTGGCCCACCGCGATAAGGTGCCGGTGGCATTTAGCGGTAAAATAGGCCTGCAGGACCATCAGAAGGCTGCTGACTACACGGTCGCGAAGACTCGCTTTGGGCGACTGCCGCTGGTCTACGATGCGGGCTTGCTACTGATCTGGACACTCGGAGGTGGCCTGGAGTGGCTTGATCAGACTGCCAGCGCATATGGCTTCAATCCGATAATGACCGGCATCGCAGTGATGCTGGCGTTCATGCTGATTTCCTCTTTGCTGGAGCTGCCGTTTTCGATCTACAGCACATTCGTACTCGAAGAGCGCTTCGGCTTTAACCGCACCACGGTCAAAACCTTTCTCGTGGACATCGTCAAAGGCGGTGTTCTCGCTTTGTTGCTGGGTGTACCACTGTTGTGGACGATCCTGTGGCTGATGGAGAAATCCGGTGACCTCTGGTGGCTCTACGCCTGGTTGGTATGGACCGGATTCAGCCTGTTTATCATGTGGGTTTATCCTACGCTGATCGCTCCGATCTTCAACAAGTTTGAACCCCTGGAGGAAGGCGACACCTTGGAGCGCATCAAAGCACTACTGCACCGTTGCGGCTTTAGCAGCAACGGTATCTTTGTAATCGACGGGTCCAAACGCTCATCCCACGGTAATGCGTATTTTTCCGGTTTCGGCCGCAATAAACGCATTGTATTTTTCGATACCCTGCTGCAGATGCTGGATGATGATCAGCTTGAAGCGGTACTGGCCCACGAGCTGGGGCACTTCAAAAAGAAACATATCATCAAAGGCATGCTGATTTCCTTCGCCACGACTTTTTTTGCATTGGCACTGCTGTCCTGGCTGATCAAGAATCCGTGGTTCTTCAGCGCACTGGGTGTCAGCACACCTTCGAACTACATGGCACTGCTGCTGTTCGTGCTAATTTTGCCGGTGTTCACCTTTTTGCTGCACCCCTTGCTCAGTTTATTTTCCAGAAAGAACGAATTCGAGGCCGACGAGTTCGCTGCTCAGCAGACTCAAGCAGACCACTTGATTCAAGCCTTGGTCGGGCTATACAAGGAAAATGCGAGTACACTGACGCCAGACCCGCTTTACTCGGCATTCTATGATTCGCACCCACCGGCACCGGTGCGTATCGCGCACCTCACCGCCCACAACTGAATCGGGAGAACTCGTATGAAACCAGCAATCTTGCGCCCCTTACCACTGGCATTGCTGCTAAGCTGTAGCCACCTCGCCCATGCAGACGAGGGTACAAACACGCAAAAGCAATTCGAATACGGCCAGAAGATGCATGCACAACACTGTACAAAATGCCATGCAGACGAGGTCTACACCCGCGAGAACCGCTTCGTCAAATCGCTGGATGCACTCAGCAAGCAGGTGCTACGCTGCAAGAACAATACCGGCGCGCCATGGTTTGACGAAGATACCGAGGCCGTGGTCCATTTCTTGAATGAGAAGTACTATAAATTTTGATGCAATACCACGAGACCTGAACAGATGTCTTCACTCGCAAACAACCAATGCTCGCCCGACACAGAACTGCTGCAGACTTACGCAACCAACAACTACCTGCAGCAGATTTCACCCGATTGGGAGCTCGCCGCTGACGGCCGATCGATCAGCCGCACTTTTCGCTTCAAGGATTACTATCAGACCATCGCTTTTGTCAACGTCGTTGCGATGGTCGCGCATCAACAGGACCACCACCCTGACATAACTGCCACCTACAATACCTGCCGGGTAGAATTCAGCACGCACAGTGTCGGCGGTCTGTCGTTGAACGACTTCATCTGCGCTGCCAAAGTTGACCGTATCCTGAGCATATAAGCATTCGGGCATGGCGAAACGGCGACTCACAGAGCAGCAAAAACGTCAAATCTCAGCCCAACAGAACCGCATCATCGCCAAGACCAACGCCGAGGTGCACCACGGCGTCGTCATCGCCCATCACGGCAAAGAACTGATCGTCAGTGACACCGAGCATCAGACTATAAACTGTCAGCTACGCCAAAACCTAGGCACCATCGTGTGCGGTGATCGCGTGGTTTTCGAGTTTCTTGACCGGGATAGCGTGCCAGAAACCGCCGTCATCGTCGCATTGGGCGAACGCGACAATTTACTGCAGAAAGCCGGTTTTGCCGGCAAGGCAAAAGCCGTGGCGGCGAACATTGACCAGGTTATTGTCGTCTGCTCATTGGTACCCCGCCCAAACCACTACCTGATTGACCGTTACCTGGTCGCTACCGAAAATCTGCCGGCCAGACCCATCATAGTTGTCAACAAAATCGACCTGATGGACGACAAGAACGAACACGTCGTGAATGATATCAATGCGATATACAATGCCATCGGCTATCGCGTACTCGAAACCAGCGCCACTGAGAACACCGGTATCGATGAGCTACAATCCATGCTTCTCGGCTCAACCAGTATACTGGTTGGATTGTCCGGCGTCGGCAAATCGTCCATCGTCAAAGATCTATTACCGGATCTCGAGATCCGCATCGGCGAAATCTCACGGGCTTCCAGCGAGGGAAAACACACGACGACAGTTTCCACGCTATACGGCTTGCCAACAGGCGGTTATCTGATCGACTCGCCGGGTGTCAGAGATTTCTCACCCGTCCTGCTGAACAAAGAGCAAATCCTCGACGGCTTCATAGAACTCAAAGCCTATCGCGGTCAATGTAAGTTCAAGAACTGTAGTCACGTCAACGAACCGGGATGCGCCATAACAGAGGCGCTCGAGAACGGTGAAGTCAGTCCGCAGCGCGTGAACAGTTTCCGAAAAATGTTTGCCGATGCTGGCGCTTGACTCAAAAGCTTTGGATTAACGCAAAGGCGCGGAGACGCAGAGGCCGCAGAGGGTTTTTTGCTTTTTGTTCAATGATTCTTGCCTCATTCGTGATCGCATCAAAACAGATCGTCGTCATTGCGAGGAGCGACAGCGGCGCGGCAATCTCTAGCAGCCGCTCAAGCTCCAGGAGATTGCTTCGCTTCGCTCGCAATGACGGTGTGCCGCATTTTGTGGCCTCCGCGCCTTTGCGTTAAGAACCAGTTTTTCAGTACTCACCGGCGTTGCCTGAAAAAGGCCTGCAGCATAGCGCGACTCGGTTCGGCGAGCACACCCCGACGGACCTCGAACCTGTGGTTATGCCTCATGTTGTTCAATAGATCATACGCGCCGCCGAGTGCGCCCGTTTTGGGATCGTCGGCCGCGTAGACAACGCGCTTTACTCGGGCGTGCAACATCGCACCGACGCACATCAGACAAGGTTCCAGCGTCACGTACAGGTCAGTGTCCAGCAAACGGTAGTTACCGAGCTTCTGCCCCGCCGCCCTTAATGCGACGATTTCGGCATGTGCGCTCGGATCCGATGAACTGATCGGTTGATTCCAACCCTCTGCAAGCAGCTCACCATTGCGCACGATAACGGCACCAACCGGCACCTCGCCAGCGGCCTCAGCTTTTTCTGCCAATTGCAGCGCACGCCGCATCCAGCTTTCATCACTCATTACAAAGTATGCTTCTTACAACTCTTTGTGCGGGGAATCTCTGGCCCGCAGTTTACACGAGGAATTTGGAGTTCATGGGTCATGCGCGGTGCGCACCGCGAATCTTCAAGTCGGCGGCCGGTTCTGGTGCGCGCGGCGCACCCTACGGTCTGCTCCCTCAAAACGTAGGTCTCGCTACGCTTTGCGGGAAGAGCGGCACTTACGAACAAGGACCACCGCGCCTGCGCCTGTGATCCTGGTGAGAAACGCAGACTGGAAAACAGGTATTCCTAGTGCAAGCTCATCCTTCTGGCAAAGCCTCCCAGGTAAAGACTCGCCAGCACCATTAGCAGAAACAGGTCAATACTACCTCCACCGCTGCCATCAAAAATCGCGTCTTTCTCGGTGATGATCAATGAAACTGTAGAAGGTGAGCCCAGACTCGCTTCACCAGTGGGGTTACTCAGGATCAACTCCAGCGATTCATTACCTTCTTGAGCATTTATATCTTCGATGATTTCTACGCTGAAGGTCCGGCTTGTCTCCCCGTTGGCAAAATTCAGCCTGCCATTGACCGCGATATAGTCAGCGCCAGCAGTTGCCGTGCCGTCTTTGCTGGCATAATCCACAGTAACAGGGCCAAAGCTGCCGCCTACCCGCGTGACCGTGATCGTAGCAGCGACGCCGAATTCAGCCACACGATAAATCGGCTCACTAAACTGCAGACTGCCCGCCAGCCCCTCGGGCACGGCATCGACAATCGTTAATTCCGCTGACGCCGGCGCTCCCAGGCCTGCGCCACCACCGGGGTTGCTCAAACTGAGATTGACCGTCTCGTCGCCCTCGTACTCCACATCCTTCAGGACGTCGATGGTGAAGGTTTCACTGGTGCTGCCGTCGGCAAACGTCAGCGTACCGATCACGGCGGCGTAGTCGGCACCAGCGACAGCGGTACCGTCGCTGCTGGCATAATCGACCGTCACGGTACCAAAACTGCCACCGACCCGGGTAACGGTAATGCTCGCCGTAACACCGTCCTCCGCCTCCGAATAGGTCGGTGAGCCAAACTGCAGGCTACCCGCAGGTGGGATCGGCTCATTTTCGGCAATGATAAGAACAGCTGACGCCGGCGACCCCAGGCCTGCCCCACCGCTGGGATTACTCAAATTGAGGTCAATGGTCTCGTTGCCCTCGTACTCGGCATCATCCAGGATGTCGATGGTGAAGGTTTCACTGGTGACCCCGTCGGCCAACGTCAAAGTCCCGATCGCGGCTGTGTAGTCGGCGCCAGCGCTGGCGGTGCCGTCACTGGTGGCGTAGTCCACAGCCACGGCACCGAAGCTGCCACCCACCCGAATCACGGTGATCGAAGCCAAGGCACCATTCTCGTCCACCGTGTAGCTCGGCGCGCTGAACTGCAGGCTGCCCGCTGGTGGCACCGGCTCATCTTCAGCAATGGTCAGAACGGCCTCTGCCGGCGACCCCAGGCCCGCATTGCCGGTGGGATTGCTCAAGATCAGATCCAGGGTCTCATCGCCTTCGTACTCCGCATCATCCAGGATGTCAACAGTGAAGGTTTGAGTGATGATGCCATCGGCAAACGTCAGGGTACCAATCACAGCCGTGTAGTCGGTGCCGGCGCTGGCGGTCACATCGCTGCTGGCGTAATCCACACTCACGGTGCCGAAGCTGCCATTAACCCGGGTCACGGTAATCAATAGCGCCGCGCCATTCTCGTCCACCGTGTAGGTCGGTGCGCTGAACTGCAGGCTGCCCGCCGGCGGCGTAGGATCGTCTTCGGCGATGGTCAAAACGGCTTCTGTCGGTGACGCCAATCCGGCACCGCCGCCCGGATTGCTCAAAGCGAGGTTCACCGTCTCATCGCCCTCGTATTCGGCATCATCAAAGATGTCGATCGTGAAGGTTTGACTGGTGACGCCATCGGCAAAACTCAGGGTGCCGCTCACGGCTGTGTAATCCGCACCGGCGCTGGCGGTCCCTTCACTGGTCGCGTAATCCACACTCACGGTGCCAAAGCTGCCATTGACACGGGTCACGG
>JARFQK010000053.1 GCA_029287815.1 Gammaproteobacteria bacterium | reverse complement strand
ATCCCGTTCAGCGAGATCGAGTTGAGCCCAATTCGCGCATCAGGGCCTGGCGGGCAGAACGTGAACAAGGTCTCAACGGCGATCCACTTGCGCTTTGATATCCGGGCCTCGTCGTTGCCCGAATTCTACAAGGAGCGCCTTTTGGCTTCGCGTGACAGCCGTATCACTGCTGACGGCATCATCGTCATCAAGGCTCAGCAAGCTCGCAGCCAGGAACGCAACCGCGAAGCAGCGTTGCAGCGGCTGGCTGAACTAGTCAGGCGCGCCGCGCGGACCAGTCGCAAGAGGATTGCGACAAAACCAACCCGAGCATCGCGAGAAAAACGGCTTGACGAGAAGAAACGGCGCAGTCGCGACAAGGCGTTACGCGGTAAGGTCATCGAGTGATCCCTGCCCTGAAATGAAAGGGGTCGTTGACAAATGAGAAGCAGTTACCGGTGGCTGACCAAACGAAAGTCCACCTCAAAGGTGGTCACTTTCGTTTGGCCATCAACTTTTAGCGATATAACGAGTGCGCCAGTCGCGGCTGAGTCCACCAGGCATTTACACGTCATGCTTCGCACGCCGTATAGTTGCGCAGTGAACTGTGAAATGATTCCAAAAAAGAACCTGAAAAGGAGGGTATATGCCAAAAATCACTGGTGGTTGTCTTTGCGGCTCGATCCGCTACGAATCGGACGCTGAGCCGAAAATGGTCGTCGCTTGCCACTGCAGCACCCGTCAAAAGAATACCGGCTCTGCTTTTTCTCTCAACATCGCCATGCCTGAAGATCAAGTCACAATTAACGGAGATACGCTGGGTGTTTACCAGGAACGTAATGAATCTGGTGGCAAGGCGTTTTATCGATCTTTTTGCACACGTTGCGGCTCACCGATATCCGGGCGAGGTGAGGCATATCCGGGTGTTCTTTTCCTTAAAGCAGGCACGCTTGACGACCCTTCGTGGATAAAGCCCGATGCTCATATGTGGTGTGAGGAGAAGCAGCTCTGGTTCAACATAGAAGAGGGTATTCCGCAGTTTGCACAAGCTCCGGAGTGAGAGGCTCGTTTGCTGAAAACAGATGTAGTTCCTAACAAGGCAAATCAACTCGGACTGTCAATAGCCGGTTCCCCAGCTACCATCAAATAGCTACGGGTACTTACGCCGACCCGACGCTGTCATGTTCAGGCATGGGCATGACTAGCAATGGGCTAATACTTCTTGTTCTCAGGCCATTCACTGGCATCAATCGTTTCGCGGTAAGCATGCCATGTTGCATGGCCAATAAGCGGCAGCAGGACGATAAAGCCAAGAAAAAGTGTCAGAAATCCAATAGCGACAAGCGACACGATAATGATCGCCCAGACAAGCATAGTCAGTTTGTTGCGCAATACGGCATTGATGCTGGTGATTACCGCTGTTATCGCATCGGTCTTACGGTCCATCAGCATCGGCAGTGAAAAGGCGCTGGCCGTAAACACGACGATCGAGAATATAGCGCCAATGACAGAGCCTATGCCGAGGAAGAGGGCCAGGTCAGCCAGGCTGTGTTCGGCATTTTCCGGGAAAAAGATGTGCACAGCGGTGGCGGCGCGTGCCCATATCAGGAATACGATCAGCAGAATGAAGGAAAAAATCAACATGTCTCTTATGTGACTACCGCCTTCACGGATGCAATATCTGAAAACCGGCCGTCTTCCCTGTTCAAGCTGACAACTGAGCGAATAAAGACCGATCGCTAGTACCGGGCCAATCAACAGGAACCCAGAAGCCATGCCCAGGTATAAACCCAGTGCGCCGTATTTCCAAGAACTGAATGCTATCAACACGCTCAACAAAGTCATCATGACGCCATAGGTCAGTGATAAGGCAGGTGCCTTTTTTATATCGTCCATGCCCTGTCGTAACCAGCCTATGGGCGCTGATATTCGCAGTGTTCGAGATTTCGCCACGAAGGGTAGCGGTTTTTCATTGGATTCCTGTGCATTCGGCTGCTCGACACTCATGCATAATGGCCTGCGTAAAACGCGAAAGTAGATAAAATTGAATAGGATTGTTCAAGCCGCCATCACACCAGGCGGCCTAGGGTATTATAAAGCCTTGGCCAATTTTAGAGGAATGTTTGGGGTCAAGGTAGAATTGCACTTTCATAGGCATCATACGAACGCTGCCGTCATTGCGAGGAACGAAGCAATCTCTATATTGGGTGGGGCAAAGATGCAAAAGATCGCCGCGCTACCGCTCGCGATGACGCTGTACTGCTGTCGTTAGTGCTCAAGTAAGTGCCATTCAGGTCAGAGTAACATTAATGCCGTATGAAAGGATTATTTTTGCCGTGATCCGAAATACTATCGCTTTCAGTCTGATTGTACTGTTATGCTCACCCCGGCTGTCAGCCGAAGCGTTGTTTGATGCGCACCTGCACTACAACGAGGCTCATGCCGCCCGGTACGGGCCGCAGCAAATCATCCAGAAATTGACTGATAACGATGTCTTATGCGCCGTGGTAACCAGTACTCCAGCGCATCTCGCAACGCGCCTTTACCAACAGGCGCCCGATCGCATCGTGCCGTTGCTGAGCGTACACCGCAACCCTGAGGACAAGATACGCTGGGTGCGCGACGCGCGCGTGGTCGAACGTATCGAGGCCGAACTGAAGAAGGGGGTGTGGCACGGAATCGGGGAACTGCATCTGTTTGCCGAAGACCGCCACAGCGCTGTATTCCGGAGCCTGATCGACATCGCTGTTCGGTATGATTTGCCGCTCGTACTGCACGCCGATCCCGCTGTCATCGATACACTCTACGAGATCGCGCCGAACCACCCGTCGCTCTGGGCGCATGCTGGTACCTTCCCTTATCCGGACCTCATCGCAGACTACCTGCGGCGCTATCCGGCATTGCACATCGACGTGTCGGTGCGTGACGATCGTATCGCTACGAACGGTGAGATTTCCGACGACTGGTACGAGCTTTTTTTGACTTACCCGGACCGGGTCATGATCGGCGTGGATACCTACAGTCTCTCACGCTGGCACGGTTTCGACAGCGCCGTTGAACGCATACGTGGGTGGCTTGCACTGCTCCCAGATGAGATCGCCTCGCGCCTCGCTTATGACAATGCGGCCGCGTTCTTCAATAAGTCGCCACAGCGCCAAGCCGATTGACATACCCGCATGGTGCTGGTGGCAAACGCAACGCATCCGGGCAATCCGGGGCTGGATGGAATGGAGGTGTGTTAGGTTCATATCGTTACAGACACGCCATGGATTCTTGACCGGGTTTCAGATCATACGCGCGTCAACATGAGCGTGGTGGATTACTGCCAATATACATGTCGACAACATGGTCTTTACATTCAGTCGTATCACCTTTGAGCTACATCAATGCATATTGAACTAACAATATCTGGCCATATCTTAGATAACAATGATTGACTGACTGGAGGTTGTTATGTATCACCCGATTAACATTCCCTTTGGTGGAGTTATGTTGTTCAATGTCGTTAAGCTGAAACAAGGCGTTACGCCGGATGATATCGAGATGGAACTCGGAGAAATGTGCAATGTCGTCAAGGAAAGCTATGGTGACGATCAAGGCGGATTTGTCGCTGGCCAGGTTTTCAAGTTCAGTGGTTTCATCTCGGACCAGGGTTCCGTTGCAGGAGAAACGGAAAACCAGGACGACCATGTCGCAATCCTGACATACTGGAAATCTTTCGCGCAGCACGAGAAGTCACATGCCGACAGAGTTTTCAAGGAGAAGTTTGCCGCCTTGCTCGACAAGTGCGAAGAGACATACGAGGTCGGCTACGAGATGCTCTGGCAGGGTGTACCCGAGAGCCGCCTCGATCAAGCCGCATGATGTTATGTGCTCACATGATCACGTGTAGCTGTGCTGTAGGTACCGCAGTCAGCTACACGATGATCTGAAACGAGACAAGGCTACTGTTCGGGAATATTTTGGGTCAGATGGTAATGGCACTTATTTCAGGATAACCTGATCAGAGTAACGTCATTGCGAGGAGCGACAGCGACGTGGCAATCTTGGTCAGGCTCGGGACCAATAAGATGACAGGTTACCTCCGTATAACTTGCCCCATCGGGGCGCACTTCGTGCGGTAATATTTCTGCAGGAAAAATTCCTGCATGGTAACTGGTAGTGAAAGCGCCGATTGAATATGTCTTAAGAAAACGGCATTAGGGCTGGATGGGAAATATTCGGCACCCATTCGAACCATTGAGTGGACCCCCGATGTTAATATCGGCGATCATGTGGCCCTGTGCCAGCGTTACGTAGATTTGAACCCCGAGCGGGTATAGATGGTCGTTTCGTTATTCGCTGACACTCGGTGGAGCTAAAAGGCGGAGCCGGCGAACGTCATCCCACTGCCAAATGCCCGCCATTTGGGTCTGCGGTTGCGGCAGACGTGATGGATGAGCCGAGCGCATGGTGAATGGGGTTAACGCTGATGGCGGCAATACGTCGATGAGCCGCAGAGGGGCCATAGGGACTTGGCACCGTGGAGTGTGCGGTATAAGCATGAAGCCATGCATCTGTGACACAAGGAAGCGGAATCATTAATCTGCCCCCAACGAACTCTGCGGCTCACTACAACCTGTTTTTACTACATCGATGAATCTGTTAATCCTCACAGTTCTCCTCGTCCTTTCAGCAGTAGCGGTCGGCGCTTATCTGGTCTTGCTCGGTCTTCGCCACCGTAAGTGCTCGCGCGCTCTTGCGCTCACGCACGCAAGCCTGGCGCTAACTGGTACCATCGTCTTGTTCTTAGAAATATTCTCCGACCCGACGGACAAGCTCAATAATGTTGCCGCACTTTTTCTGTTCTTCGCAATAGTCGGTGGCGGCATCGTCTTTGCTTTGCATGAAGAGAGCAGGCCGCCGTCAATGGGTGCGGTCACGGTCCACGCCATCATGGGCCTGGTCGGTTTATCATTGTTGATAATCAATTTATCTTGATGGAAGAACCAGGAACAGAGTATGCGCACACAGGGACGGATTTGCTTCTGACTTTTGGTTTCAGTTGAAGAAAGACAGAATATTCGGGAGTTCAGAGCAAAGACTATCCAGTATGATTGGGCTGTTTTAGCGCTGACCGCAAATAGTCCACATCAGTCCAATCATGCTGATCAGCGGCTGGTCTGCATGCGCCGCATCCTGACGGGGGCAGCCCTTGAAGTTCACATAAACAAGATAGTGTATCCCGCTCTCGGAGTCTAGCGTCGGGCCGTGCAGGGTGACAGGTTCAGGCTCAGCCACTAGCCCGCATTTCTCACCAGGATCACGGGAGCAGGCGCAGGATTTGTGTTCGTAAGCGCCGCTCTGGAGCGAAAAGCGTAGCAATAGCTACGGTTTGAGTGAAGAGCAAGCTTACGGACACGAAGACCAGCCTGAACCGTGATAGGCATGCTTGAAGAACACATTGTATTTGCGATCATCCGAACTTTCTCAATCGGGCCAATGCATTGTCAGTAAGAGACGCCGCCTGGTGAGAAATGCGGGTTAAGGCCGCTCCAGGAGCACTTCATGCTTCGCTGCGCTCGCCGATTGATGCCTCGGACCCAGTTTCACCTGCGTCATTACGCGGCGCGATAATCTCTGTCAGTATCGCAAGATTCCAGAATTTTTAGCTGCACTGTGAAGCCGATAATCTCCTTCGAATGAGTGATATACTCTCTCCACCGCACCGGTAATCTAGTCAGGAAACATCGGCTCTTGAAAAATATCCTCGTTGCAATCGACAGCTGTGAAACCACAAGCATCGAATCAGCTTTGATCACGAAAACCATCGAACTTGCGGACGCTTTGTCGAGCAAGGTCTGGCTTCTGCACGTGGTGCCACCGTCACGCCATCCGCCTTTCAATGTCGACAGCAAGATCGCCCGCCGAGAAACCGCGGCTGAGTTTCGTCATGAACATGA
>JARFQK010000049.1 GCA_029287815.1 Gammaproteobacteria bacterium | reverse complement strand
TCATGTTCATGACGAAACTCAGCCGCGGTTTCTCGGCGGGCGATCTTGCTGTCGACATTGAAAGGCGGATGGCGTGACGGTGGCACCACGTGCAGAAGCCAGACCTTGCTCGACAAAGCGTCCGCAAGTTCGATGGTTTTCTTGATCAAAGCTGATTCGATACTTGTGGTTTCACAGCTGTCGATGGCAACGAGGATATTTTTCAAGAGCCGATGTTCCCTGACTAGATTACCAGTGCGGTGGGTAGAGTATATCACTCCTCACGCTATGTCAGGCGCTGCGCTTTTGCTGGCTTGCGTCGCGCAGGCGCTTGATCTGAAACAGGGTGCCGCGCTCTTCCTCTTCCAAAGCTTCGGAGATCTGTTTGATCACTTTCTTGTAAGCGGGGATGATGTTGTATTTAAGGGCGTTGACGCGTTTCTGCGCCTTGCGTTGCTCGCTGATCAAACGGTACAGCGCCATCTCGACCGCAGCCAGTTCAGCCAGCTTGACCGCCGCCTCGGCGAAGGCCCGGCGGGCTTCGTCGAAGCTGGGACCGGTACCGAGCAAACCGACCGGTCGGGGAGGCACGACCGCGGCCTCGACCGATGGATACTGGATACCAATCGAGCGCCGGGGCAGCACTTTCATGCTGGTGGACGATGTTGCACCTAGACTTGCCTGCAAGATGTTGCGGTCGCCCATACGCAGTTGAGCAATGCTGAGCCAACGGTAGGCTTGGCGCAAGGTTTCATGGGCAGCGCGCTTCTTTTCTTGATACTCCTTGATGTGCTGATAGACCAGCCGCGTGAGCAGTTCACGCTTGCGCTCGAGTAACGCGTGCCCGCCCTCGAGAAATTTTACTTGTTTACGCAGGTTGAGCAGCGCACTCTTGGTCGGCGCGGTACGCAATCGGTTCATGCCGCTTCGTCTCCACCGCGGTAATAATGCGCCAGATCGGTCTCACTAACGCGAGTCAGTGCATCGCGCGGGAAGCGGGATAACAGCTCCCAGGCGATGTTCAGCGTCTCGATGATGCTGCGATTTTCATCCTCGCCCTGACCGACGAAGTGTTTGTCGAATTCGGTCGCGAACTCCAGATAGCGCTGATCGCGTTGCGACAGTTCTTCGGCACCGATGATCGACGCCAGGTTGCGCGCTTCCTGGGCTTTGGCGTACAGCGCGTAGAGCTGGTTGGCCACACGCGGATGGTCTTCCCGGGTATCGTCTTTGCCGATACCGTCTTTCATCAGACGCGACAGCGACGGCGCAATATCGACCGGCGGATAAACGCCCTGGTTGTACAATTCTCGCGACAACACGATCTGGCCCTCGGTGATATAACCGGTCAGGTCGGGAATCGGATGGGTGATGTCGTCGGATGGCATCGTCACCACAGGCACCATCGTCACCGAACCGTGGCGATCGCGGATACGCCCTGAACGTTCATAGATCTCGGACAAGTCAGAATACAAATAACCGGGATAGCCTTTCCGCGCGGGCACGTCACCCTTTGCGGTAGCGACCTCGCGCAGGGCTTCCGAATAGTTGGTCATGTCGGTCATGACCACGAGCACGTGGCGGTCAAGGTCGAAGGCCAGGTACTCAGCCGCGGTCAACGCAACACGCGGCAAGGCCAGGCGTTCGACAGGGGGATCGTCGGCATGATTGACGAACATCACGACATTGCCGAGCACACCGGAGTCGGCGAACGACTCCTCGAAAAAGCGCGCATCCGCGTAGGACACACCCATGGCGGCGAATACGATCGCAAAATTACCGGCCTCGCCCGGCAGGCGAGCCTGACGCACGATTTGCGCTGCCAAACGGTTATGCGGCAATCCCGACGCCGAGAAAATCGGTAGCTTTTGTCCGCGCGTCAGCGAGTTCAGTCCGTCGATCGTGGAAACGCCGGTCTGGATGAATTCACGCGGATAGTTGCGCGCTGCCGGATTGATCGCCGAACCATTGACATTGCGCTGCTCGCCTTCGACGATCGGGGGGCGGCCATCACGCGGCTCGCCGATGCCGTTGAACACCCGTCCAAGCAGAGCGGGGCTGACTGTGAGCACGAGCGGCTGATCGAGGAAACGCACCCAGGTGTTTTCGAGATCGATGTCGTCGGTACCCTCGAACACCTGGATCAGCGTCTCCTGCTCTGCAGCCAGAATGACCTGGCCGTTGCGCGTACGTCCCTGATGGTCGCGCACGCGCACGCGATCGCCAAAGGCGACACTTTCCACACCGCTGACGACTAATAGCCCGCCTTGCGCCGCCGTCGCGCGGCGGTATTCGACATCGCTCATGATGCAGCCTCCTGACTGGATGCATATTCACTATGCAGCGCAGCCAGCGTTTCGTAGACCTCGGTGGCGAACTCAGCCAAATCGTCGGTTTCATCGCTGCGCCAGGTCGATTTGGCCCGACGGATGCGTGCCATCAGCGGGTGTTCGGCCAGCTCCTGCACCGGGGCACCGAGTTCGATCAGTTTTTTACCGCGGTCAAACACTTGCATCACCAGCTCGAGCAGTTCGAACTGCTTGCGTGGCGAACAATAGCTATCGACATCATCGAGTGCACTTTGTTGCAAAACCGCCTCCTTGATCAATGCAGCGCCCTCGAGTTCCCATTGCTGTTCGTGCGACAGCGCTTCCGGCCCGACCAGATTGACGATACGGGACAACTCCGCATCGCGTGCGAGCAGCCCCAAGGCCTCTTCGCGACGCTTGTCCCAATGACCGTTGATGTTCTCAGCCCACCAACCCGCGGCGATCGAGACATCCTGAGAAAAACTGTCGACCCAGTCGACCGAGGGGTAGTGGCGCGCGTCCGCCAGCTCCTTGGACAAGGCCCAGAAAGTCTGGATGATCTCCTTGGTGTGACTGGTTACCGGTTCGGAAAAGTCACCACCGGGTGGCGAAACAGCACCGATCAGCGTCACCGAACCGCGCTCGCCAGCGAGCGTCTGTACGCGACCGGCGCGTTCGTAAACCGCCGCCAGTCGGGATCCCAGATAGGCCGGGTAGCCCTCCTCGACCGGCATGTGGCCGAGGCGACCGGCCACCTCGCGTAAGGCTTCGGCCCAGCGCGAGGTCGAGTCAGCGAGCATGACCACATCATGGCCCTGGTCGCGAAAATACTCGGCGATCGTCATGCCGACGTAGACCGAAGCCTCGCGCGCCACCACCGGCATATTGGAGGTGTTGGCAACCAACAAAGTGCGTTCCATCATGCCACGCCCGGTGTTTGGATCCTGCAGTTGCGGGAAACTCTCGAGCACATCGACCATTTCGTTGCCACGCTCGCCGCAGCCGACATAGATCACGATGTCCGCATTGGACCAGCGCGCGACCTGCTGCTGCACCATGGTCTTGCCGGCACCGAAAGGTCCCGGCACCGCACCCTTGCCACCCTTGAGCAACGGGAAGAAGGTGTCGAGGATGCGCTGCCCGGTGATCAACGGCTCGACGCCATGATCCCGCCTGCTATATGGACGCGGGATGCGCACCGGCCAACGGTGGTAGAGCTTGAGCTTGTGAACCTGGTCATTCTTGTCGCGTATCTGCGCAATGGTATCCTCGAGCGTGTATTCGCCGACATGGGCGAGATCGATCAGCTCACCTTGTACGTTGGGCGGCACCATGATGCGGTGCTCGATGGTCTCGGTTTCCTGCACGGTACCGAGAAGCTCCCCCACACCAATGGTGTCACCTGGCTCGAGGCCATCGCAGGGCAAGAATGTCCATTCGCGCTTGCGGTCGAGGGAGTCGATGGCCAGTCCACGAGGGATATTGTCACCCGCAACGCGAGCGATTTCGGTCAACGGCCGTTGCATGCCATCGAAGATGCCTTGCAGCAGACCAGGCCCGAGTTCGACCGTCAACGGACGGCCGAGACCATTGACGGTCTCACCCGGGCGCAGCCCTTCAGTCGACTCATAAGCCTGAACGATCGCGATATCGCCTTCGAGGGCGATGATTTCGCCGACGATATCGAGACTGCCGATGCGGACCTGTTCACCGTTGCGAGCACCTGCCAGGTTGATGCGAAGGATTGGGCCATTGATTTCGATGATGCGTCCAACGCGTGCTTCACTCATTGTGGACCTCCGCTACGCGCGCTGGCACTGATATCGGCTGGGAACAACTCGCGCAGGATCACGCGCTGGATATCAGCCGCAAAACGCGCCAGGCGACCTTCGAAGCGGTTGTCGACCTGAGCGCGATTGTCTGCAGAACGCACCCTGATTCCGCCCAGCCCGCGGATCGGTTCATCGGCGAGCAAGATAGTGCGCTGTGGAGCCGCCTCGGCGACCAGATCGGACCACTCATCGGAAAGCCACAATAGATCGTCCGCATTGACCTGGGCAACCAGATCGCCGTCCGGCAACACAGCGGCGGCATCGCGCACCATCTTCGTAAGCCAGGCTCGGTAGGCCATGAGATCCTTACAGAAGGTCTTCATGTGTTCAGTCAGGCGTGATTGCACGGTTTGAACCAACTCCCAACGCAGCTGGTCGAGGCGGCTTTGCATCTTGAGTTCACCAGCCTGAGTCACGCGGTGAAAGTGCCGTTCAGCCTCGTCCTTGATGGCCATGAGCTCGCGCTCCTCGGCCATCTGCAAGCTGTCTGCGGCATCGCGCAAGATGATATCACGCTGACGATTGGCCTTGTCATGGAATTCCTGCGCCAGCTCTTTGGCACGTTCCATGATCGCGCTCTCCAATGCCTGCAGCTGGTTTTGTTCAGTTTGTGTCATGCCCCGTCCCAGTCCATGCCCAACAGCTGTTCGATGCGATCATCGACCGAACTACGCATCTCATCCGGCCGGTTCAACGGCGGCACCTGGGTCAGCAGAATACGGCCACCTTCGCTACGGACCCATTCCAGGCGCTGACTATCCGACTTGGCGAGATCCTGATCGATGACCACCAAGGCGGGCGTGCGCGAGGCGCTCAGCTCATTCAGCAGTCGATCGAGTTGTGCGGCATCAGCATCCGGATAGACCTCGAAGCCCGCGAGACGAAAACCAGTCGCCAATGGCGCTGCGCCCAAAAAGACCTGACGTGTTGGTGTAGGTTCCATGTGTGTCAGACCCGGTTCAGCAGCAGGATAGAGATCACCAGACCGTAGATCGCCAGACCCTCAGCGAGACCGAGGTAGACGAGGGTGCGGCCGAACATTTCAGGTTTCTCGGAGAC
Organism: Gammaproteobacteria bacterium; assembly: GCA_029287815.1. GTDB lineage: Bacteria > Pseudomonadota > Gammaproteobacteria > SZUA-229 > SZUA-229 > JABDQW01. The sequence continues at coordinate 4,307 of JARFQK010000049.1, read as the reverse complement.
AGCCGCCAGCGAAGCGGCACCGATCGGCCCCACCGCGATGGCGGCACCGATCGTGCTCAGTGCGGTCGGCAACCCAATGCCGATGAAGGCCAGCCCCATACCGGTGCTGATCTCGGCAAGTTCACCTGCGGCGCCTTCGGCCGCAGCCAGAGCATCATTGACCCCGAGGAAGGCCGCTACCGCCTGCGCGCCAAAAAACAGCGCGAAGTTGGTGAAAACGGTTGGTTTGAACAAGCGTCGGGCACGCTCCGGCTGCAACGGCCGATAATGGAGATAGATCCCGGTCGCGATCATGCCCAGCAGTGCGAGGGTGAGTAGTGCGATGATGGTCGTCATGGTTGCTCCTGATCAGTTGATTGTTGGGTTTCGAGAGCGGCCGACGCGCAGAGGCCGGAACGGTGTTCCATCGCCGTAGAAATAACGCGAGAAACCTTCGTAGTACTCCAGCCGCAGGGTCTGTATCGCGACGATCAGGCCCTCGAGTACAATGATGAAGATGTTGCCGATCACCAGCGTGATCCAATATCCGGTCGCGCCCATCTTGTTGGCCAACGTGAACACTGCTAGCGCCAAAGCGACATGATTCAGACTGAACGCCGCCACGCGCAGGAAGGACAGCGAGCTGGAAATGTAGCCGTTGACGATCTCGAACGTTTCGATAATCGTGTTGAAGATGCGCTCACCATACGGCATATCGGAGGACAGCCACTGATAGCCGATCAATAGTACCAGCGTGATCACAATCATCACGGTGGCGACCAGCGGAAAGCCCCCGCCCTGCACCAGGTTGACCAGTCCGCCGAGCAAAGCCATATAGAAAATCAGTGAGAACAATCCACCCGCAGCGAACAGTGCGCCGGCCAGATCGCCGGACAGCAGGCGGTTGCTGATCGCTAGTCCCGAGCCGACGGTCAGAAACGTGACGCCCCAACCCAGTGCAACGGTGAGCATGTAGATCGGGTCTGACATGGGGGCGAGCCATAGAGGCTCTATCCAGTGCTCGTATCCGAAAATACTGCCGTAAAGCCAGCCGAACAGCATCGAAGACGCGCCGGCGCCTGCGAACAGATAGGTAAACGAACGCAATTTGCGGCGCAGCACCAGTCCGGTCAGCACAATAATCGCACCGTGACCGATGTCACCGAACATCATTCCGAACATACCGACGAAAGTGACCGCGAACAGAATCGTCGGATCAAACTCTCCAAAGCGTGGTACACCGTACTGTTCAACCAAAACGGAAAACGGTTTCAGCAGACCACGCTCTCGAACCGGAACCGGCACCAGGTGGCGCTCATCGCTGCGCGGCTCGCGCGACTCCAGCACAAACGGCAGTCTCAGACTCTTCTTGAGTTTCGTCTCCACTTCAGCGAGACGGCTCGCCGGCACCCAACCCTGCAGCGCCGCCAGAACACCACGACTGCGCGCGGCACCACGGACATTGGCGTATGGCTCAGCGGCTTCGAGCAACTGACGCGCCCGCAGTAGTTGGCGGTGATTGCTGTTTCGCCAGTTGGACATCATGCCGTACAACTCACCCGATCGCTGTTCGAGTTTTTGCCGGCGCTTTTCCAGCTCATCTCGCACCTGGTTCGGATGCTGGTCGAAAGTCGCCGGGATGTTGACCGGTTTGAACGCGGCGGCCTGGAGTACGCTATCGAGAACCTCAGCGTCCTCGCGTCGACCGACGATCAGGATACGCCGCGTATCGCCATCACCCGCAACGTTCAATATCAGGTGGTTCGACAAGGCCAGTACCTCGCGCAACCGCGCTATGTTCTCGACGGGGATCGAGCCGATACTGACATCCAGATGTTCGTGCTCGCCCTGTAACCAGCTGAGATCGACATCCAGATCCGCAAATTCCTCGAGCGATCTTTTCAGTTGGTCGAGCTCACGAAAATCATCCTCGATGCTGTGCAATTCCTCGTAACAGGGCGCACACTCTCTCCACGCATTCACCAACCATTGATCGATTTCGATCAGCTGCTCTCTCTGCAAAACCAACACCGGTGTTTCACCATCATCCTCGGGCAGTCCCCCGATCAACCCTACCAGACGATCGAGATTTCCCCAGGCACGGCGGATGCGGCTGCGAAAATCCTCGCCCGGAATTTCCGGCAGTTCCGCCTCGAGCAGCGGGCGTTGATCCGGCGAAAAAGCCTCGAGTTCAGCCATTACCAGGCTCGCGCGCGGCAGATCGTCGCGCATCAGCTTGACCGTAATGTGGCGCATATCCTGGCCAGCCAGAATCATGCGGCGATATCCTGAAGAGGATTCAGAGCCTCATCGAGTATGCTGTCGGTCAAACCGTTGACCCGTGCGTGCACGATAGCGTAGACCTTTCTGATTTCGCCGCGGCGCAGCAGCAAATAAGCCAGCACGCTGGTCAGGATCGAAGGACTGCGACGCATTGCGGCTTCAGCATATTCGGACAGATCATTGCCCATCGCGTACTCGATCTTGGTGATTTCTTGCGGCATTTGCCCCGAGCGGAGGATGTTTGATGGGAGCTTGCCGAGCGCCTCTTCCAGAGTATCCATCTGCAAGACCTGCTGCAACCCGGCCCGATTCAGCACGCGTCCACCATCGATAGCGAGATACAGAACTTCACTGGTTTGCAGACCATAGTTGTAGCGGTAGCGCAGACTCCAGACCAGATTGTGGCGATCGACGAAACGACCGATCATGTTCAGCGTCTCGGTGCGATCGTGTCCTTTCAGGCGCTGCGCCCAGTTGATCAGGTTGCTGTAGAACTGCTGGTCGAGCGTGGCATCGAGCAGAAACGGATCGGGATTTTCCTCGTAGCGTCTCAGTGCCTGGATGGCGATACTCTTGTAGCGCGTTTTCAGCAGATTACGCAGCAATTCGGGAACCGTGTCGGTGTTGATGAGCTCATCGAGATTGAGGCTGAGAAAACCGGGCAATTTGAACAGGCTGCGCTCGATTTCCTCATTCGGTAGTTGGCCGATCTTGCCGCGCACTAGCGCTTTGATGTTGAGCAACTCGTAGCGACTGGCCCACTGGCTCAACAAGCGCCGGGCCGGTCCTTCGAGCGGCCGCAACAAAGCGCTGAGTTCGTCCAGCCAGGTCTGCATCTGAGTTCGTTCAAAAGACGCCAGACGGGCGGCAGGGTCTGCGCCCTGGAATTTATCAAAACCGGTGTGTTTGGCCAGTTCATCGAGAGATAGCGTCGAGAGCTCTTGGATTCTTTCCCGCCCCAGCAGATTCTCGCTCATGATCGCGAGACGGGTACGCAGGTAAGCCTGATTTGCCAGCCCGCTCACTTCTTTCCGGCACCGAGCAACTCGTGAAAAGCCGCGTCCAATGCAGACTCCTCGTGTGCCTCAGCATCCTTGCGCAGTTGGTCGAAACGTTCGTGGAAGCGACGTTCCATTTCAGCAACTGTCTGCGCCGCCCGTTGATCCGCCTTTTCGATGTAGGAGGCACGCATTTCTGGCACACGGGCCTGGAAACGTTCTTCCTGCAGATGTGCCTCGTGCAACGCAGTCTGGACCAGATGTTCGCTCTCTTTCTGCGCAGTCTCGACTAGTTCGCGTGCGGCGTTCTCGGCAGACAGGAGTTGTTTCAGGGTGTCATCCAAAGCAAGCGACTCCTTGTTTTCGATTGATTCTTATTTAGCACCGGGGCCAGGTAGTATAAACATGCTTAAACGGCATTCACAATACCTTAGTGACTGAAAGGGCTTTATTGGAATATAGCGATATTAGAGTATTATTAAGAAAGCTCTGAATAATTCATCCCTGAATTATCAGAGCACGGGAAACAAAAAATGCGATTTTCTGTTTCCCTCCATTTTCAATCGCTTAAGGCGATCAAAAATGGCGGTGCATCCGTGCGCCGCGGAAACTCTGAATTAATCAGAGTTTCCTTAATTAATCACCAACGGTTGCATCGAGCGCGTCGAATCCGCTCGTGGTGTATCCTGACAAAAAAAGGCGGCATGCCCATGATCAGACAGCGGGTCAGTCAACAATTCAACCTGCCCTTGGCGAAACCGGTATTTCGAGGGCACCGGCATTTGCGCATCGCGCTGGTCGGCATGCCCAACAGCGGCAAAAGCACGCTGTTCAACGCGGTGGCTGCGACCTCGGTTCAAACCGGCGAACTGGCTGGAAGCGATCGTATCTATGCCGAGTGCCCGGTCCAGATAGGCTTCGACGAAGCACGACTGATCGCGCTGCCGAGTATTCAATCGCTGAAGAACATGCCCGATGACGATCTGGGCACGCTGCACTATCTGCTCTGGGGCGATCAGGCACCGCTGGTGTCAGCACATCAGCAAA